>VAZR01000233.1 GCA_005888515.1 Alphaproteobacteria bacterium
GACGCTGGCGGCATGGACATCGACGACGATCTCGCCCGGTCCGGCGACCGGGTCCGGCGCATCGCCATAGCGCAGCATCTCCGGCCCGCCATGCGCCGTCAGCAGCACCGCCTTCATGGCCCCTCCTCCGCGATTCCCTTCAGCCGCGGCACATGATGAGCTGATTTGCCATAGTTGTCAGTATGGCTAAGCCCATCCCTCAGCCGGCCGCCGCGCGCCGGCGCGGCCGATAGCGCGGCTCCGGGATCGGCAGCCCATCCTCGCGGGCGACCAAGAGCCAAGCCTCCATCGCCTTCTCGACTTCGGCCAGCGCCTCGGACGGGGTATCGCCAAAGGCGGAGCAGGATTGCAGGTCAGGCACGTCGGCAATCCAGGCGCTGTCGGCGTCCGACCAGAACAGGTTGATATGATACCTGGGCGTCATTTTCGGCGCTCCATCGTCAGACCGTATGCCTCGACCATCTCAAGAAATTGCCTGATCTGATATGGCTTCGCTTCCCTCCGGCGGGGTTGCACGCTAAGCGGGCGCGGAACTCGCGGATGCGTGTAGATATGGTGACTGCCGCTGACCCGCCGCAATGTGAAGCCGAACGCTTCGAGAAGATGGCGGAACTCGATAAAGCCGATGTTCCGCATATCACCTGTTGTGAGGCGCTTCCAAAGATCCTCTCTGCGTGAACGGGCCATAACCTCCCTGTTGGAAGAGAGACGGCTATCTGCGGCCGGCGCGGCGGCGCGGCGCATCGCCGGTCGGCGCAGGAACTGGCACCGCGGGTAGCGGCGCAGCGGTGCCGGCGGGTTCGACGCGCGACACCGACAAGGCGCGCACCAGGAACGACAACGGGCGGAGATCGGTCGCCGATGCCTGAAACACCTCGCGGGTTTCGAAGCGCAGCGTCGTCAGCCCGTCGCGCTCGACCCGCTCGGCCGGAACCCAAAACGCGATCCGGTGCATATGGCCGTCCGAGGCATCCACGCGGACGCCAAGCTCGGCGTCACCGGCCCGCACCGTCAAATCGCCGAGCTTCTCGATCCGCACCTGCATCGAGATCTCGAAATCGAGCCCCGGCGCCAATGGCAATTCGAGGGTCGTCTCGGTCAGCGGCCCGGTCCAGCGATGGCCGCCACCCGCGGAGTCTTCCCAGGCGTACCAGTTGGAGCCGGGGATCGGACCATCCATCGCAAATTCGACCGGCTCGGAGATCGGCTGATAAATGCCGTAGGCCAGCAAGTTCCATCCGATGTCGCCCTGCGTCACCGGCGGACGCATCGATACGCGCTGCTTCACCGCCTCGTACAGCGCAATGTCGATGGCGTTGCGCTCTCGGATGATCGCCAGTGTTTCGGGGCTCAGCGCATTCGGATCGGTACTGCCTTCCGGATCGAAGTTGCGTCTGGGCAGCGGCTGCGTGGCCAGGTCGGCCGGCGCGGCAAACGCATCGGGATCGGGGATATGCCCGGCCCTCTCGTCGGCGCGCAAGCCGGCGAGAATGGTTTCACCGGGAATGTAATTGCACAGCAGCGACGCCTGCACGTCGCAGCACAGCTTGATGATGCGCTCGTCGCGCACCAGCTCGTCGAGGCCGCGGCCGGCCGCCACCTCGTACGCCATCGGCGAAAAGCTGGGATCGCGACGCAGATGCTTGAGGTGAGATATCGTCCGCGCGACCGGCTCGCGCAGGAAGGTAATCGGGGTCACGTCGGCGGGCAGAAGATCCAGCAATCCGCAACTGAAATGACCCTGGAACAGATCGTATCTTTTCAGATCCGTCAGCTCCAGGAACAGCAACTCGCGCCAATTACTGGCCGGCATGATTCGATCAAGCGGATACTGATTGCCGAGAAAGAGTCGCAGCGCCATGCCGGCCGTCTTCGGCAAGTGCATAAAAAACAGGCGCGGGCGGAGTGGCGCCCAGACGGGATGAGCGTTCATCGACTCCAAACCGGCGGCTCCCGGCGGTTCGCGCGGTCCCGGCGGGGCTTCACGGATACGAAGCTTGAACATACCATGATAAGGCAGCCGAATGTCGGGTTTGCCGGTTCACAAGCTGTTGATGGTAGCGAGAGCCAAGGGCTTCAAATCTTAGGGCTAGCAAATTAAAGAACACTTCCAGAGAACCTACGTATTTTAAGTTCGTGGTTCTCACTAACCCGAACCGGCTTTAATTCCGTTCTGAGATTTAAGCCGTGCTTCAACCGCTCCGGATCGCCGCGAATTGCGTCCAAATGCGAAGAGCGAATGAGAGCCCGCGGTAAATTCGAGAAGAGCCCCCGCTTGGGGGTTGATCCCAGTAGATGATGTATTCGGTCTGCGGCACCGAACTCGCTACTTTCGCGGCATGCCGGTGGAGATCAGCCGCGCCGTGAAGGCCGCGAGATCACCGCCGGAGAACAGATGACCGGCGATCCCCGCCGCGGCCGCGGCCGCGAGGTCGGTCTCCTTGTCGCCGATTAGAAAGCTCCGCTCGCGGTCGACCGGCCAGTGCCGCATCAGATCGAGCAACATGCCCGGTCCCGGCTTGCGCCAGTCGCTGACCCGACAATAGGCCGCCACACTCCCCTCCGGGTGATACGGGCAATAGCGGATGTCGTCGATATGGGCCCCCGCCGCCGTGAGCTCGGCCATCATGTGCGCATGCACGGCGGCCAAATCCTCCTCGCGATAGAGGCCGCGCGCGATGCCGGATTGGTTGGTTACGACGAAAACAAAGTAGCCCGCATCGTTGAGCAGCCTGACCGCTTCGCGCGCGCCCTCGATCCAGCGGAAGCGCTCGACCGCGCCGACATAACCTTCATCGTGATTGAGCACGCCGTCGCGGTCGAGAAACGCGGCCGGCCGGCGCTGCCTTGCCAGCAATTCACAACGCGCGCGGGCGAGATCCTCAGACACGCCGATGTCCCTGCTCTGTGTTCCCCGGGAAAATAGGATCGAGGGTACCGAAAAACCAACCCGCCGAGCGTCCCTGCCACCGCCTCGCCCCAGAGCGTTGCGGCGAACCCCGGAAGACGGTCGTTTGCATTGGCTCATAACTCCGCGACGCGAACCGGGTCGAGGTTCACTTGACTTCGACCTGGCCGCGACTTCGAGGATCTCGGGGCAAGGCGCGTGGGCATTGCCGCCTCGGGGTCGCGAGATGTTCTATCTGCCAGACTCCCATAGTCGGTCTATTCGTTTGTGCCTCATATTTACTCTGCCGCCCGCATTACAAATCCATCCAAGTATCATCACGTATTGTAAATGGTAATGATGGGCGCGTCGTTTGGACGCGGTATGCCGGACGACTTGTGCTTGTCTATGAAATTAACGTTCGTTAAATGAAATACCCCCATGGTCGATTGTGCAGTTTCCAGGCGAAGGCCCATCCGGCGCCGCGCTCTGGGAGCGAGCGGCCTCTCGCGGTCTCGTAGCACCCAAGCTGCGATCCGGGAGCAGCCGCAGGAGTAACCGATGAGCACATTTTCTATGGCCAGGTCTCTGGCCGGGCGGCACGCCCGGTCACGGCAAGTTGATCCGATCCGTTCGATAGCGACGAGCGTGCGGTTTGCGTGCAGCGCCGTGCTGTGCCGCCGCGGCAGGCAGGCTCTCTGGGAATTGGGAAAAATACCCGCCGTTTTAACGCGACTTAAAGAGGACGCGTGATACGGGAATGCGTGCCGTCAGCGGAATGCCGCGAAATAGCACGCCTGTTCTCGCCAGGCCGGCACAGAAGCACTTTTGGAGCTCGCATTGAGCATCGTTGAAAGCACCTTAACAAACGGCTCCGCCCGCTCTGCGAGCGAAGTCGTCTTTATCGACCCCGGGATCGCCGATATCGGCGATCTGCTGCGCGGTCTGCGCGCCGGTGTGCAGCCAATCGTGCTCGATGCGGTCGGCGATCCGGTGCGGCAGATGGCCGATGCCCTCGCCGGCCTCGGCGGGCTGCGCGCGGTCCACATCATCGCGCACGGCGCGCCCGGCGAAATCGGGTTCAGCGCCGGACCTCTGTCGGTTGAGACGATCCTCGCGCATGAAGCGGACCTGGCACGAATCGGCGAGGCGCTGGGCCTCAGCGGCGAGCTGCTGGTGTGGAGCTGTGACACGGGACGCGGCTGGCGCGGCGACCGCTTTCTCGAAGCCTTGTGCTGGGCCACCGGCGCGCTGATCGCGGCGGCTACGGGCCCGGTCGGCGCCGCCACCCGCGGCGGCCGCTGGGAACTCAACGCGCGCCTCGGCGCCGCCAGCGTCATGGTGCCGCTGACCGTCGCCGGCATCGCCGCTTATGCCGGCGTCCTGGCGACGAAGACCTGGAACGGGACGACCACGGGGAATTGGAGCAGCACCAGCAACTGGGTCGGCGGCGTGGTGCCGGTCAACGGCGACGACGTTGTCATCGGGTCGAGTTCGCAAAACGCGTCGTTCATCGCGACGGCCGATCTCACAGTCAGCATCAATTCGCTGACAATCCACGGTAAGGTTTCCGGCAGCAAAACCACAACGATGACGGTCACCTCCGGCGCGACCGTGACCGTCGGCTCCGGCGGTATCACCTTCGACTCGGTTTCGACCATCAACGGTACCGGGACCCTGACCGTCAATGGCACGATCAGCGGCGGCGGCGCCATCAACGCCAGCAGCGGAACGTTTGTCCTCAACGGCAGCGGATCGATCGCCAGCGGAGCGGCAATATTCACGATCGGTACCGCAACCGCCTGCACGCTGGAACTCGGCCTGACCGGCGGCATAACAGCCGCAGCGATTTCGATCACCTCCGCCAATCAGACGCTGAAGATCGACACCGGCTGCAGCGTGACAATCAGCAGTGCGCAAAACGTCACGCTCGGCACGATTGTGATGAATGGCGGCACGCTGACCGACAGCTCCGGCGTTACTCTTGGGACGACCACCTCGAACGGCACCATATCGGGCTTCGGTACGATCAATGCGGCGCTGACGAGGTCCGGCACCGGCGCCGGCGACAACGTGACCGCCTCGGGCGGCACGCTGACGCTGCAAAGCACGGTCGGCAGTGGCGTCAACCTGGCGATCGCCACCAGCAGCCCCAGTACATTGAAGATCGACGCAAACGATACGCTGCCGACCGCGATTACCATCAACAACGCCAACCAGACGCTGGAGATCGCCAGCGGCCGCAGCGTGACGATCACCGGTGCGCAGACTGTCACGAATGGAACGATCGCGATCGACAGCGGCGCGACGTTGACCGATACCTCCGGCATCACTTTGTCCGCCGGAACGATCAGCGGCGCCGGCACGATCTCGGCGACAACTGCAGTCACCGGCTCGGGCACGATCGGCATCCCGATCTCGAACAACAGCGCGATCACCGCCTCGGGCGGTACGCTGAACCTGACTGGCACCGTCACCAGCGGCACTTTCGCGATCGCGACGGGTTCGGCCTCGGTGCTGGAGTTCAGCGGCACCGCGACAATTGGTGCGGTCAGCATCACCAACGCCAACCAGACCTTGCAGGTCGGCAGCGGCGGCAATCTGACGATCACCGCGGCGGAAACGGTCTCGCTCGGCAAGATCCAGATGTCGGGCGGCACGCTGACCGACGCTTCGGGGATAACGCTCGGCAGCGGAACGAATTCCGGCACGCTGACCGGGTTCGGCACGGTCACCGGCAACGTCGCAAAGGGCGGCACCGGCACGACAAACACGGTGACGGCGAGCGGCGGCACGCTCGAAATCACCGGTACGGTAACCAGCCTCGATAGCCTGACGGTCGGCTCCGGCGGCAGCGACACGCTGAAACTCGACGGCGCCAGCAGCGCCACGGGACTGACTTTCTCGGGCTCGACCGGCACGCTAGAGCTCAACACCAGCGGCACGCTGACCCTGACCAATGCGCTGACGGTCGGCGCCAACACAGTCAAGCTCGAGGGGTCGAGTTCTCAGCTGACCGACAATGCCGGGATCTCTCTGAGCACAGGCACGGTCACCGGCGTCGGCAAAGTCACCGGCGCGATCACCGCGACCGGCGCGGCGCACATTACTGCGACAGGCGGCACGTTGGAGATCGCCTCGGCGATCAGCAACAGCGGTTCTCTCGCGCTGACGGTGGGCAGCGGAGCCAGCGACAAGCTGCTGCTCGATGCCGGCAGCGCCGCTACCTCGCTCTCGTTGTCAGGCTCGACGGGCACATTGGAGCTGAACACCAGCGGCACGCTGACCCTGACCAACGCGCTGGCGATCGGAGCGAACACAGTCAAGCTCGACGGGTCGAGTTCTCAGCTGACCGATAACGCCGGGATCTCGCTGAGCACCGGCACGATCTCTGGATTGGGCAAGGTGACCGGCGCGATCACCGCGACGGGGGCTGCCGCGATCGCCGCTTCCGGCGGGACGTTGGAGATCGCTTCGA
>VAZR01000234.1 GCA_005888515.1 Alphaproteobacteria bacterium
AATAGCGGCTCGCTTGCGCTGACAGTCGGCAGCGGTGCGAGTGACAAGCTATTGCTCGACGCGGGCAGCGCAGCGATCTCGCTCAGCTTCTCGGGCTCGCGACAATGCCGGGATCTCGCTGAGCACTGGCACGATCACGGGATTGGGCAAAGTCACCGGCGCGATCACCGCGACCGGTGCGGCGCACATTACTGCGACAGGCGGCACATTGGAGATCGCCTCGGCGATCAGCAACAGCGGTTCTCTCGCGCTGACGGTGGGCAGCGGAGCCAGCGACAAACTGCTGCTCGATGCCGGCAGCGCCGCCACCTCGCTCTCGTTCTCAGGCTCGACGGGCACGCTGGAGCTGAACACCAGCGGTACGTTGACCCTAACCAACGCGCTGGCGATCGGGGCCAATACCGTCAAGCTCGACGGTTCGAGTTCTCAGCTGACCGACAATGCCGGGATCTCGCTGAGCACCGGCACGATTACCGGCGTCGGCAAAGTCACCGGCGCGATCACCGCGACGGGAGCCGCCGCGATCACCGCTTCCGGCGGGACGTTGGAGATCGCTTCGAGCATTGCCAATAGCGGCTCGCTTGCGCTGACAGTCGGCAGCGGTGCGAGTGACAAGCTATTGCTCGACGCGGGCAGCGCGGCGACGTCACTGAGCTTCTCGGGCTCGACCGGCACGCTGGAGCTGAACACCAGCGGTACGCTGACCCTAGCCAATGCACTGACGGTCGGCACCAACACTGTCAAGCTCGACGGCTCCAGCTCGCAGCTGACCGATAACGCCGGGATCTCTCTGAGCACCGGCACGATCACCGGCTTGGGCAAGGTGACCGGCGCGATCACCGCAACCGGTGCGGCCTCGATCACCGCCTCAGGCGGGACGTTGGAGATCGCGTCGGCGATTACCGATACCGGCAGCGCCCTGACCCTGACGATCACCGGCGCCGGCGACAAGCTGTTGCTCGATGCCGCCAGCGCGGCGCACACGGTGACCTTCTCGTCGAGCGGCACGCTGGAGCTGAACACCGCCGGCACGTTGACGGTCGGCACGCAAATGGCGATCGGCAGCGGCACGCTGAAACTGGATGGCAGCGCCTCGATCCTGACCGACGCGAGCGGGATCACGATCGGCACCGGC
>VAZR01000235.1 GCA_005888515.1 Alphaproteobacteria bacterium
ACTCGGGAAATCATCAATCCCGATCCGGAGCCCGATCCTTCTGCAACCGATCAATGGGCGCCTCCTGGCGCTGCGCCTCAAACTCCTGAGCCAACACCCGAACCGACCCACACAGGTTTTCCCAGCGCGGCACCACCGGCCGCTGCCCCGCCGAGCCCACAGAGTGCTGCTGCCTACCATCAGCCCGAGCCCGAGCCCGCCGCATTCCGCAAATGGTCATCGGGCGATGGCTTGCGCGCGAGCAGCTCGGGCGGTCCCGAGCTTACGGTTCATCGTTTCGATGGCAGCGCGGCCTTCGATCTGCGCAGCCGCCCCGAAATCACTGTTCCCGCCGCGGCACCGACAACCGAGGCGCCGCAAAAGCCGTGGTCCAACGAACGGGCTGAACCAGCGGCAAAACCTGAGCCCGAGCCCGAATCGCGCATACCCGAGCCCCCGCCGCCCGCAGCCGCGCCCGAGCCGCGCGCAGCCGCGCCCGAACCGCGCGCAGCCGAACCCGAACCGCGCGCAGCCGCGCCCGAACCGTGTGCAGCCGAACCCGCGCCGCGTATCGCGGATCCCGCACCGCGCCCACCTGAACCCGTGCCAATCGCACCCGTTCCGCAGCAGCCAACGTCCGGACCGCCTCAGCCGGCAAGTCAGCTGACCGCCGTGTTTCAGAGGGTTGCCGGTACGACAGCGGGCAGCGGCGAGGACGTCCCGGCGTTCGATCCGGCGCCGCAATCGAGCGCAGTGACGGAAACCGGAGACGCCGTACCCGATGCAGCGCCGCCAATTTCCAGCCGGGCGATGGCTTTGGGCGTCAGGTCCGACAGCACCGGGGACACCGAAGATGCGCCATCGAGCGGCAATTCCCGCGTTTTGGTGCTGGTCGCGGCCGCGGCGGGCATCACGGCGATCATCGGCATCGGCGCCTTTCTATTCCTGAAGCCGGCCGGAGATGCGGTTGCCGACAAAGACGTTCCCGCGGCCGTCGCGACCGCGACGGAGCCTGCCGCGAAGCCTTCTCCTGGTGACACAACGCCGCCGCCGGCCGCGCCGAGCGGTAACCCCGACAAGCGGGCGCCCGGCCTTGCCGCAACGCCGCTGTTACCGGGGGCCCCAACGCCGCCTGCGCCCGCACCGTCGCCCTCTCCGACGCCACCAACCGCCGCCGCGCCGTCGCCGCGAACTGCTCCCGCGGCACCCGTCGCCCCGGCCGCCACCAAGCCGGAGCAAAAGCCGGCGATCGCCAGTCTGGAACCGCCGGGCGGCAGCCCGCCGAAAAACTCGACGACGCCCGACAAGCCTGGTTCGGTCACCGCACCGCCGGCTGCCGTCACCCCGCTGCCGACAGTGCCAGCTCCGGCGCCTCAGATCGAAACACCGCCGCAAACCTCCTCACTGGAAACGGCGTCGCTGTTAGAGAACGGCGACCGGATGTTCGGGATGGGGGATGTCGCCTCCGCCCGTCTCTTCTACGAGCGCGCCGCCGAAGCCGGCGACGGTCAGGCGGCATTGCGGCTCGGCGAAACCTACGACCCCAATTTCCTCGAGCGGGCCAAGCTGCGTGCGATCAAGGGTGATCCCAAGACGGCGGCTTCCTGGTACTGGCGTGCGAAAGAGCTCGGCGTTGCCGAGGCTGACATCCTGCTGAAGGGCGTAACCAAATAGGAGCGGCGAGTGATGAGCCGTTTGAAATTCTGTTTCGTGGTGTCGTTCGTGGCCCTGATTGCGGGCCCGCAACCGTCACCGGCCGCTCCCCTCGATCAGGGGGTGTCGGCGATCAACCGCGGCGTGGTCGAGCTGGAAACATCCGGCGCCGCCGGCATCTCGGTCAGGATCGCCGAAGACCTCGCCAATCTGGTCGATGATGGCGCGACGCGGCGCGTCGTGCCGGTCGTCGGCAAAGGATCGCTGCAGAATTTGACCGATCTCAAATACCTGCGCGGCATCGACATGGCCATCGTGCAGAGCGACGTGCTCGAATACGCGAAAGAGCAGCGGGTGGTGCCAGGCATCGAGGTGTCGCTGACTTACATCACGCGGCTCTACAACGAGGAATTTCACCTGCTGGCCAGGTCGGAGATCCGCAAATTCTCCGACCTCGCCAACAAGAAGGTGAATGTCGATGTGCGCGGCAGCGGCACATCGATCACCGCGAGCCGGCTGTTCGACATGCTGAAGGTACCGGTGACCGTGACAAACGACAGCCAGGAAATCGCGCTCGACAAATTGCGCCGCGGCGAGATTGCCGCGCTCGCTTTTGTTGCAGGCAAGCCGGCGCCGCTGTTCATCGGCCTCAAAGGCGATGACGGCCTGCATTTTCTCACCGTACCGTTCAACCAGGCGGCCAGCGGTGCCTATGCGCCGAGCCGTCTTACCGCAGCGGATTATCCCAGTCTGATACCGCAGGCCCAAGCCGTCGACACGGTCGCCGTCGGCAGCGTGCTGGCGGTTGCCGATCTGCGGCAATCGCCGGAGCGCTATCGGAACATCGCGAATTTCGTCGATGTGTTCTTCACCGGGTTCCAATCACTGCTGGAACCCGGCCATCATCCGAAATGGCGGGAGGTGAATCTCACGGCGGAATTGCCCGGTTGGCACCGTTATCAGCCGGCTGACCAGTGGCTGCAGCGCAACATGCAGATCGCCAACGCGCCCAAGCCCGACGACCTAAGGGCGATGTTCGCGAATTTCATCGACGAGCACCGGCGGTCGGCCGGCGGCGCGCCGATGACGGATCAGGAAAAGGAAGACCTCTTCAAGCAGTACAGCCGCTGGCAGACCGGGCAGAGCGGTCAGCCTCAGTCCCGCTAAAGCTCGCCGCAGGCCACAACCTCTTTCGCTGGAGATTGCAATGAAGAACGAGCCCACGCGCGCGCCGGTCGACGGTGCGGCAAGCCGGCGTACGATGCGCGGCCGGCTGATCGTCGCCTGCTGCGCGGTTTTGCTTGCCCTCCCAGGCCTCGCCGGCGCCGCCTCGACGCCGACGCCGCACCGCGGCGGGATCCTGCCGTTTGCGGTCGATGCCGAGCCGCCTAACTACGACTGCCACGCCAATTTCTCGTTCGTCCTCATGCACGTCGTGGCGCCGCACTACTCGACGCTTCTCAAATTCGATACTGCCAATTATCCGCAAGTGGTGGGCGACCTCGCCGAATCCTGGAGCGTGTCGCCCGATCGGCGTACCTATACGTTCAAGTTGCGGCCGAACGTGCTGTTTCATGACGGAACACGGCTCACCTCGGCCGATGTGAAAGTGAGCTACGAGCGCATCACCCACCCGCCGCAGGGCGTCCTCTCGGTGCGCCAGGCCGACTACTCAGCGATCACGAGCATCGATACGCCCGACCCGCTGACCGTCGTGTTTCACCTGCAATGGCCGGACGCGGCAATGCTGGCAAACTTCGCCTCGCCCTGGAATTGCATCTACAGCGCCGCGAAGCTCGCCCAAGATCCGCAATTCCCGAAGACGAACATCCTCGGCACCGGTCCCTACATCTTTGTCGAGCACGTCAAGGGCGATCACTGGTCGGGCAAGCGCTGGGACAAATATTTTCAGTCCGGCAAGCCTTATCTCGACGGCTATCGCGCCGAGTTCATTAATCAGACGGCGGCGGCCAAGGCGATGCCGAGCGGCCGCATCATGGCCCAGTTCCGCAGCTTCACCCCGGCAGAGCGCGACGAAATGATGGAAACCGCTGGCAATCGCCTCGATGTCCGCGAGGGTCCGTGGACCAGTTACGTTGCTCTCGTTTTCAACACCAACCAACAGCCATTCAACGACGCGCGCGTGCGCCGCGCATTATCGCTCGCCATCGACCGGTGGAGCGGCGCCGAAACGCTCGCCGGCACCACTTTTCTCAAATATGTCGGCGGGCTGATGCGGCCGGGTTCGACGCTGGCCACGCCCGAGGCGGAACTCGTAACCCTTCCGGGGTTTTCACGCGACATCGCCGCCTCACGCGCCGAAGCCAAACGCCTGCTTGCCGAGGCCGGCGTCTCTAATCTCGAAGTCACGTTGACGAACCGCAAGGACGTCCCGGTGCCCTATCATGGCGCCGGCAACTTCGTCGTCGACGCATGGCGCGAGATCGGGGTCAACGCGACACACGAATTGCTGAGCACGAAGGAATGGCAGAAGGCGCTCGAAACCGGCAAGTTCGCGGCCGGGATCGATCTCGCCGCCGACTACTTCGACGATCCGACAATCTGCCTTGCCCGCTATGTGTCCCGCGACCTGTCGCCGGCCAACCACGCGGGCTCGACCGATCGCTTCCTCGATGCGCTGTATATCGGCCAGGCGATCAGCACCGACCTGCGCGAACGTATGAAGATCGTGCGCGATTTCGAGCGGCAGGCGGTGACCGAGGCCGCTACGGTGCCACTGCTGTGGTGGAACCGCATCGTCGTCTCCTCGGCGAAATTCAAGGGCTGGAACATCTCGCCGAGCCAATACATCGGACAAGACCTCTCCGATGTCTGGATCGAGCAGTAATTGGGAGAAGCGGCGCCGGCGTGAACTGGGCCGCAATCACGCGGCGTTCGGCAGCACCTCGATTG
>VAZR01000236.1 GCA_005888515.1 Alphaproteobacteria bacterium
TAGGGGATGAGCCTGACGACCCGAGTTTTCGCCGGCTTCGTATTGGTGGTAAGCGCCGCCGTGCTCGGGACGGCGCTGCTGTCGCAATATTGGGGCGGGCTCACGCCCTGTGAGCTGTGCCTAATCCAGCGCTGGCCGTGGGCGGCCGCGGTCGTGATTTCCCTGATCGTCGTGTTGGTCGGCGAGCGCGCCGGATTGGCATGGGTTGGGCTGGTATTCGCGATCGTCTTCGCGATCAGTGTCGTTCTGGCGTTCTATCACGTCGGGGTCGAGCAGCATTGGTTTGCCGGCCCGAGCGCCTGCACCGCCGCCTCCGGCGGCGCGATGACCCTCGAACAGGTGAAGCAGCAGATCCTCGGCACCGCGCCGGTGCTGTGCGATCGGCCCGCCTGGACCTTGTTCGGCGTGTCGATGGCCGGATGGAACCTGCTGGCTTCGCTGATCGTGACCGGCTGCTGTGTCGCCGCGCTATTGCACGGCGCCCGGCGGCGTGTCGTCGCCTTCAGCGTATCGCGTGGGGCGGCATGACCGGAGAACGCCCACCCTACCTGCCCGGCGATCGGGTACCCGATGCCGAGATCGAGCAGATGATCCGCGTCGACCACGCCGGCGAATACGGCGCCGTCCGGATTTATGACGGCCAGCTCGCGGTCGTGCGGCACGGCCGTGCCCGCGACGAGATCCGCCGCATGGCCGAGCAGGAGGCCCGCCATCTCGCGACCTTCAGCGAACTGGTGCGATCGCGGCGGGTGCGGCCGACCCTGCTGCAGCCGCTGTGGCATATGGCGGGTTATGCACTCGGCATGGCGACGGCGCTGCTTGGGGAAGAAGCGGCGATGGCCTGCACCGTCGCGGTCGAGGAGGTCATTGACGAGCATTACCAGGGGCAGGCGGAACGGCTCGGCGATACCGACCCGGCGCTCAAGCACACCATCCTGGCGTTTCGCGATGAGGAATTGGCGCATCGTCAGCGGGCGATCGAGCACGGCGCGATGGACACGCTCGGCTATGATCTGATTTCCGGCGCTATCAAGGCGGGCTCGCGCTTGGCGATCTGGCTCTCGACGAGGATCTAACGCAAAACCACCCTACTGCGCCCAGATGCCGCGACCGGCGGTGCGCGCTTTTGCTTCCGCCTCGCGCAGCCGCTCGGGAGCACTGGCGGCCGCGCGGCCGGCGCCGTTCAGCAACACCGCCTCGCCAAGATCATACTGCCCGAGCTTGCAGCGGTATTGCCCGCCGTTGCGCTCCACCGGCTGACAGGCAACCTCGCGGCCGCCGATGTAACGGGTCAGATCCTGCACCTCATGACCAGCCTCGCCCTCGATATCGCTCAGATGCACGGTCGCGCCATTGAGGACCAGTGTCGCGGTATCGATGACCCGCGGAACCCCCCGCAACGATTGCGGCGCCGTCTCGGTCAATGCCGCCGGCTTCACCACTGTTGGCGGTGGTGCGGAGCGTTCTTCCGCGACGGGGGCGGACGGCATCGGTGCTGGCGGCTTAGCGCTCCCGGTCAATGGCTGCTCCGGTGGCGGTACATTCGGTTTGGCGATGATCTTCTCGGCCTCGATGACGAAATCGTGCCAGATCTTGGCCGGGATCTCGCCGCCGGCCACCTTGTCCATCGGGCTATTGTCGTCATTGCCGACCCAGACCCCGACGACGATGTCGGAGGTGAAGCCGACAAACCAAGCGTCGCGATACTCGTCGGTGGTCCCGGTCTTCCCACCCGACCGCCGGTCGACTCGCGCTGCCCGCCCGGTGCCGTCGGTAACGACCGCTTCGAGCAGGTGCATCATCGCGGCCCAGTTCCAGTCCGGGCGCTCGGTGGAAGTCTCGGGCCGGGTGTACAGCAATGGCGCCGCCGTCTGCGACTTGATCGAGCGAACCGTATAGGCGTCGATCGATTTGCTGTTGGTGGCAATGGCATCGGCCGCCCGCGTCATCTCGAACAGCGTCACCTCGGCCGAGCCGAGCGCCAGGCTCGGCACGGCCGGCAGCTCCGATTGCACGCCGAGGCTCTTGGCCATCGCGACGACACGGTCGATGCCGACCGCCTGAGCGAGTTGTGCCGCCACCGAGTTCAGCGACTGGGCGAAGGCGGTGCGCAGCGTGACCCGGCCGCGATACTCTCCGTCGTAATTCTTCGGCTGCCAATCGCCGATCTCGACCGGCTGGTCGACCATGACGCTGTCCGGATTGAAGCCGTTGCTGAGCGCGGTCAGGTAGACAAAGATCTTGAACAGCGATCCCGGCTGGCGGTGCGCTTGCGTCGCGCGGTTGAACTGGCTTTCGCCGTAGTCACGTCCGCCGACCATCGCCAGGATCGCCCCGTCCGGCGCCATCGCGATCAGCGCCGCCTGCCCGACATGACGCTGCGTGCCCTCGCCTTCCAGCCAATTCCTGACGATCTGATCGGCCGCATCCTGCAGCCGGGGATCGAAGGTTGTCGTGACCATCAGATCGAGCGACGGCGCGCCAATCAGCCGCTTGACCTCGACCTCTGCCGTATCGAGGAAGTAATTGTCGTCGGGCTCAGGGTCCGGCGGCATCGACAGCTGCGGCGGGTGCGCGCGTGCTTTCTCGGCGCGTGGCTTGTCGATCGCGCCGGTCTCGACCATGGCCTGCAACACCAGATCCATGCGCCGGCTCGCGGCTTGCGGATTGCGGCTCGGCGCGAGGTACGAGGGCGCGCGGATCAATCCCGCGATCATCGCTGCTTCGGCAACATTCAAGTCGGCGGCTTTTTTGTCGAAATAGCGCTTCGCCGCGGCGTCGGCTCCAAACGCGCCGGCGCCGAAATAGGCTGCGTTCAAATAGCGCGCGAGGATCTCCTGCTTGCTGAGCCGCGATTCCAGCCACAACGCCAGCATCATTTCTTGCACTTTGCGGCGCAGCGAGCGCTCGGGCGACAGATAAGCGAGCCGGGCCAATTGCTGCGTGATCGTGCTGCCGCCCTCGGTCCCGCGATGACCCGAAATGTTGCGCCACGCGGCGCGGAGCATGCCGCGCGGATCGATACCGTCATGCTCGAAGAACCGCCGGTCTTCGATCGCGACGACCGCCTGGACGAGGTTGGCAGGAAGGTGGTCGGCAGCGAGCTTGTCGCCCCGATAAACGCCGCGTCCGGCAAATGGCTCGCCAGTGGCGGTGGCAAAGACAATGGCAGCAGAAGACTGTTCTGCGACCGGGTGCGTCAGCGGCAGGGTATAGGCGCAGTAGCCGAGGAATATCGCGACGATCAGGATCCCGAGCCCCCCGATCAGCGCCAGCCCGAGCATCGCCCGCCGGAAGGCCTCGAAGATCGACATCTCGCTCCGTTTTTTCGCCCGACCCCCGTCCCGGGGCCGCGGACGAATTGCGACAAAAGCCGGGACCGCCCGCGCCTGATCGAACGGAATTCGGCGGCTCTCTGTTCCCGGCTTCTCTTCGATCTCCGTCGATCGGCGGAACAGGTATTGGTGCGCGCCCGTTATTTCAATTGATCGCGCAGAGGTGGATCGTGTTGGTGCGAACGATATGGACGGCGTTGCCGGCAATCGGCGTCATAGCATCTCTTTGTGCTTGCGCCTCGTCCGATCGCGCATCGGTTGCGAGCCGTGCAGCACCGGTCGCGAACCATGCAGCACCGATCGCGAGCGGTGTAGCACCGGTTGCCGAGGCGGTTTTAGGCAGCACCACCGAAGCGCCGCGCTATTACGGCAGCTCGACCGAACCCCGTGCCCGCCATCGCTCTGCGGTAAAACGTACCCGCCATCGTTACGAGCGACAGCAAGCGCAAGCCGAATGGGTCAACCCGCCTCTGGGCGCGGGAGAGTGATCTCGGACCTCTCATGAGTGCACAATACGGCTGACGGCCCAACGGCTTCGGCGCTACGATCGGGCATTCGCGTTGCAGGGAGGATCCATGCCATGCCATCGAGCATTAAGGAGATGCTGGCGGAAGCCAATTCTGCCGTGCCACGGGTTCCGCCGGCCGAGGTGCGCGCCCTGACGGATCGCGGCAACGTGCTGATCGTTGACGTGCGCTATCCGTCGGAGGTGCAAGCAAGTGGTAAGATCAAAGGCGCGATCAATGTCTCGCGCGGCATGCTCGAATTCCGCGCCGACCCGGAGAGCCCCTATTACAATCCGGCCTTTCAGAAGGACAAGACGGTTCTCGTTTATTGCGCCTCGGGCGGGCGCTCGGCCTTGGTCGGCAAGACGCTGAAAGATTTCGGCTATGCCACGGTTTATAATGTCGGCGGTTTCAAGGAGCTGGCAGATGCCGGGCTGGAGACCGAGCCGGCATAGCCGAGAAACCCGGCATCGCTGGTAATCCGCACAACATTGCGGCCCCGTTCAAAGCCGGCTAAAGCATCCGGCTCTCTCCGGGGGCCGCGCACCCGCATCTCCCCCTTTCCTGTCGAGAAGCTTGTCGGATGAAACGGACACCGATCAGAAGCCTATTCGCTTGTCTTTCGCTCATCTTTGTTGCGGGAGCGGCCGACGCCCAGCAACACGAGAATTACTGCAACTCGCTGAAGACCCTGCTGCAATCGGCTAAGGACGGGTTCGCTCAGGCGCAGAATTTAAAGATGGCGGGCGCCAGCGTCTGCAACGTCGAAAACGATACGCGCTCCTACGGCTGCATGTGGACTTTTGACAAATCGCCATTGGCGGCTGCGGGTTATCAAAAGGCGGTGCAGGCCGCTCGTGCCTGCTTCCCGAGCATCACCCCAAAGCAATCGCGGAGCGCGCGGGGTACGCTCCACACCGAATACGATTTCGGCAAAGGCGAGCCACTGATCGATATTTCGCGCGGCCGCCCCGGCAGCGAAGAGGGCGACTGGTACAGCATCGACATCATCGCGCCTTAGCCTGCGCATCTGTCATCGGTGGGCCTCGCCGACCGAAGCTCAGCGGGCCGAAAAAGGGCCATGCCAAAATTGGATGAAGGTGGTAGCGGGGGAGGGATTTGAACCCCCGACCTTGGGATTATGATTGCCGTCCGGAGGGCTAACGCGGCCGAACACCGGTTAACTTTTTTGGCTGGTAAGGCATTGCGATTGCGGGCAAATTTGCGTTCGTCG
>VAZR01000237.1 GCA_005888515.1 Alphaproteobacteria bacterium
CGTTGTGGCTGCGCGGCGGCGGCTCCGTGGGTACCGAGGACGCTTACGTCAAGAACGATATCGCTCAGATCGCGCCCGAGATCGCCGGCCGGGTCGCCGAGGTCCGTGTGCGCGACCACGCCCAGGTCGGCGCCGGCGACGTCCTCGTCAAACTCGATGCCGAACCGTTTCGCCTTGCTCTCGCCAAGGCCGAGGCCGAGCTCGATGCGGCACGCACGACGGTCGAGACGGCTAGGGCGCAATGGCTGGAAACCACCAGCGAGCTGGGCGAGGTCGAAAGTCAGGCAGATTACCTGAACCGGCAGGCATCGCGGCAGCAGGCGCTGGCGGCCAGCGGCGTCGCTTCTCAGACAAAGCTCGAAGAAGCGATGAACGCGGCCGCCGTCGCCCGCGACCGAGTCACTGTCGTCAAGCGCCGGCTCAACCGGATGCTGGCGGTGCTAGGCGGAAATCCCGAGGCCGCGACCGACGAGCATCCGCTGGTGCGCGAAAAGCTCGCCGAGCGGGACCGGGCCGCGCTCGATCTGCGGCGCACGACAATTACAGCGCCGATCGGCGGCACGGCGGTCAATGTCCGCCTGCAGCCCGGTGACCAGCTGAAGCCGGCGACGCCGATTTTTGTCATCGTGGCGGCCACCCGGCCCTGGGTCGAAGCCAACATGAAGGAAACCGACCTGACGCACGTCGTACCGGGGCAGAAAGCCAGCGTGGTGCTCGACATCTATCCGGATATCGCGTGGCAGGCGGAGGTCGAAAGCATCAGCCCGGCGACCGGCGCCGAATTCGCCATCCTGCCGCCCCAGAACGCCTCTGGAAATTGGGTCAAGGTGGTGCAGCGCCTGCCGGTCAGGGTGCGGCTGCTGCCACGTCCCGGCGAGCCGCCGCTGCGCGCCGGCATGACGGCAACGGTGACAATCGATATCGGCCGCAAGCGCAGCCTCGCCGATCTGTTTCGCACCACCGCCAGCGCCAGCGCCGCCAGCCGGCCTTGAAGTCGCCGCGCGTCTGTGCGGTGTCCCGGAACCTCAGCGCGGGTGGTCCCCCATGTGTGCGGTAACCGCCGTTCCGGAGTTGCGCACCGGCTCGCTTCTCCGAATTTGCTGTGTACTCGCGCGGTAAAGCGAAGCGGCGCTCTCTTACGGCGCCGGCCTAGCCCAGCGCCAGCGTGCGGTATCCGTCTGCGACAACGGCATCGCAGTGCTCACGGAAAACGGGATGACCGCCGCTGTAGCGCATGATCTTGCGGGTCTGCTTGCCCTCGACGTTGCGGTTGACCCCCGTCATCCACGAGTCGATCTCGTTGAACAGCAACCCCTCGGCGCTCGCCTTGACGTGGTCGGTCCACTGCGCCACGCCGGCGGCGGTGGCCTCGATCCGCGTCACGCCGCGGTCCCGCGCATGGCGGATCAGGCCGGTCACCCAGTCGACATTGTATTCGACGGCGCGCGGGAAATTGCCGAGCGCGGCATGCGGTCCCATGACCATCAGCATGTTGGGGAAGTCTTCCACCAGGACGCCGAGGTAGGTCTGCGGGCCGTCCTTCCATTTGTCTTTCAATGACACGCCGTCGATGCCGCGGATGTCGATGCGGTCGAACGTGCCGGTGATGGCGTCGAAGCCGGTCGCGTAGATGATCATGTCGAATTCGTATTCGGCATCGCTCGTCCTGATGCCGGTCGGGATGATCCGCTCGATCGGCGTCTTGATGTCGACCAGTTTGACGTTGGGCTGGTTGTAGACCTCGTAGTAGCCGCTTTCGAGCGGCACACGCCGGGTGCCGAAGCCGTGGTTCTTCGGGATCAGCTTCTCGGCCACGATCGGTTCCTTGACGCGCTGCCGGATCTTGCGCGCGATAAACTCCGAAATCAGCGCGTTGGCCGCGCGGTCCGTCAGGATATCGCGGAAATTGCCCTGCCAGATGCCAAAGCCGGGCTCGCCATAGAGCTTCTCCCAGAAGATTTCCCGTTCCTCGGGGCTGACCTCGTGAGTGGATTGCCGATCAGGCTTGTGAATGAAGCAGCCGGGGCTCTCGTTGCAGCGCGCGAAAATCTCAGGATAGCTGGCCCGGATCCGGCGCATCTCGTCCTCGCCGATCCGGGCGTTGTGCAGCGGCGCGCACCAGTTTGGCGTGCGCTGAAACACGGTCAGGTGACCGACGGTCTTGGCGATTTCGGTGATCGCCTGCACCGCGGTGGCGCCCGTGCCGATCACCGCGACGCGTTTGCCCTCGAAGCTGACCGGCTCTTTCGGCCAGTAATGCGTATGAAAGGACTGGCCGCGGAAGCTCTCGACCCCGGCAATGCGCGGCATCGTCGGCGCCGACAGGACGCCGATCGCGGTGATCAGGAAGCGCGTGCCGTAGCGGCGGCCGTCCTCCAGCACGACATCCCAGCTGCGCGTCTCCTCACAGTAACGCGCGCCGGCGACGCGGCTGTTGAACTGGATGTCACGGCGCAGGTCGAACTTGTCGGCGACATGGTTGAGATAGCGCTCGGTTTCAGCCTGGCCCGCGAAACGTTCATTCCAGTTCCACTCGTCCAGCAGCTCCTGCGAAAACGAGTAGGCGTAGGTATAGCTTTCCGAATCGAAGCGGGCGCCGGGATAGCGGTTCCAATACCAGGTGCCGCCGACGCCGCTGCCGGTCTCGAACACGCGCACGCGCAACCCCAACTCGCGCAGCCGGTAAAGCTGATACAGACCGGAAACGCCGGCGCCGATGATCACCGCGTCAAAATCCACGGCTGGGTCGGCCTCCCCATTAGATCGTGCCGCCTGTGCCACACTCATCGCTTCTTCTCCTGGCAAGACCAGCCGTCGTCTCAGCCGCACGGCACTAATGCAACCGGGACCGCCTCAGTTCATGCCGTAAAATCCCAGGGCGCCGCCGGCCAATACCTGGTGCCTTGCGTCGGCGGACAACGGCCCGAGTCGATCGCGGACCATCTGCGGCGCTCCGGGGAAGAAGCCGTCCTGATGCGGATAATCGGTCGCCCACATGATCTTGTGCGGCCCGATATACTCGGCCAGCGCGGCAATGCTGCTCTCGACCGGCTCGAACGAGATCCAGCAGTTGCGTTGGAAGAGTTCGCTCGGACGCGTCTTCGGGGCGGTGTCGTTGAACCCATGATCGTCGAAATGCCGGTCCATGCGGTCGAGCCAGGGCGCCATCCAGCCGCCGCCCGATTCGAGAAACGCGACGCGCAGACGTGGGTGGCGATCGACGACGCCGCCCCAGATCACCGCCATCGCCGCCAGCATCATCTCCATCGTGTGCGAGATCATGTGGCGCGCCGCGCGGTCCCCTTCGAAGCGATCGACGCCGACGGTCGGCATCGCGTTTGTCGAGCCCTCGTGAAAACCGATCGAGAAGCCGAGCTCCTCGGCCATCGTCCAGAACGGCTCGTACATCGGGTCGTTGATCATCTTCTTGCCGTGATACGGGTTCGGCCGCAGGAACCCGCCGCGCATCCCGAGCTTTTCGCGGGCGTAGCGCATTTCCTCGATCGCCAGCTCGACCGACTGCATCGGCAGCATCGCGACCCCGAACAGCCGGTCCGGGTAGGGTTTGCAATAGTCCGCGAGCCAGCGGTTATAGGCGCGGCACATCGCAGCCGCCAATTCGGGGTCCTCGACGGCTCCCGCGAACAGGCCGAGGCTCGGATAGAGCAACGCCGCGTCGATTCCGTCGGCATCCATCGCGACGATGCTGGCGTGCGGGTCGAAGCCGCCCTTTTTTCCTTCGGCATATTTGAGGCTGTCGAGCTTGACGGCGCCCTGTCTGACGCCGACCGCGCCGAGGCTGCCGATCCCGCGCGGGTTGCCGAGCAGCTTGCCCTCGACGCTGAGGCGCTCCTTGCCGTTCTCGTCGATGACGAACCGGGGGCGGCGCTCGCGGAATTCGGGATCGATGTAGTTGTCCCAGAGATCGAACGGTTCGAGGATATGGCCGTCGGCATCGACGACGTTGTAGGAGCGGGTCATCGGCATTTCCTCCCGATAATATCGGATGCCGCGCATCGTAGCGCAGCCGCGCAAACAGCGCGAGCCTGAACGCCATTCAGAATACCGAATGCAGCCATGCCGATATCTCGCCACGCTACGGATAGGTGTAGGGTTCTTTGAAACGCCTGAAGTCAGAATCGCAGGAGCTGTCGGTGCCGCGCATTTCCCTGCCAGAAGGCGCTTCGGTCCATTGCATCGTCGATGATTTCCTATGGCCCTGGGACGGGTCGACGCCGGTACTGATGATGCACGGCTTTGCCCGCAACGCGACGTTCTGGAACCGGTGGGTGCCGGCGATCGCGGAACACCATCGGGTCTACCGCCCGGACCTGCTCGATGCGGCCTCTCCGACCAACCGCCGGCCGGGTACCGCTATACGCCCGAGACGATCGCAGCGCAGGTCTTGGCGGTGCTCGACGGGTTGGCGCTGGCGCGGGTGCATTGGGTCGGAGAATCCTCTGGCGGGATTATCGGTCTGCTGCTCGCTGAGGCCTATCCTGACCGCATCGCCAGCCTGGTGCTGTGCAACACCCCGTCGCGCATTCCCGATCAGATCAAGCGCACCTATGCCTTGGATCGCGCCAGCGCCTCCGACGCGATGCGCGCCTACGGCGTCGGCGAATGGTGCCGTCAAACGCTCGGCTATCGCCTCGACAAGGAACATGCCGGCGGGGATTTGTGCGAGTGGGTGGTGCGCGAGATGGATAGAACGCCGCCCGATATCGCGGCCGCAATGCACGATTCCTTCGAGGGTGTCGACACCCTGCCGTTATTGTCGCGTGTCAGCGCCCCGGTCCTGCTGCTCAGCGGCGACAAAAGCCCGATCGCCTCGGCCCAACAGAAAGCCCTCGCGGACGCCTTGCCCAACGGGCGGATCGAATTGTTTGCCGGTTACGGCCACGGCATCAACCTGCTGCAG
>VAZR01000238.1 GCA_005888515.1 Alphaproteobacteria bacterium
AATCCGTCATCGCCCACCAACCGCCTCACGCCGAGCATCCCGGCATCAGCCGACAGCCATCAACAAAGCCTGTACATGATCGCTCGCTCGCCGAGCGTCGCGATCGGTCGTCGCCACGCATTGCACGTCGACGCACGCCGATCATCGCGACGGGTCAACGCATTGCTGATCTCGGGAATGCGACCGGGGAGTTGCTTGACACCCCCCGAGCGCCTAGCTAGGAGGTGTCGCCGCGATCGCGCGTCGCGGGGGCGTAGCTCAGTTGGTTAGAGCGCCGGCCTGTCACGCCGGAGGTCGCGGGTTCGAGCCCCGTCGCTCCCGCCATCGATCACCCCAGGAAACCCTTGACATCCAAGGAGTTCGTGAGGAGATCGCGGGCGTTAGTTACGAAGTTCACGTTTCAGAAGATCACGTAGTCAGGCGATTTTCAGTCGGGAGCGATGGAAGGCCTCCTCAGCGAGTATTTCCCGATCCTGGTGTTTCTCGCGATCGCCGGCGCGATCGCGGTGGCGATGGTCGGCGCCTCGTTTCTGCTCGCCCGTCAGCAGCCCAATTCCGAGAAGCTCTCGCCGTACGAATGCGGCTTTGAGCCGTTCGAAGACGCGCGGATGCGCTTCGATGTGCGCTATTACCTCGTCGCGATCCTGTTCATTATTTTCGATCTGGAGGTCGCGTTCCTATTCCCGTGGGCGGTCTCGCTCGGCGATATCGGGCTGTTCGGTTTCTGGTCGATGGTCGTGTTCCTCGGGGTGCTGACGATCGGCTTCATCTATGAATGGATGAAAGGCGCCCTCGAATGGGAGTGATCGACACGCCCAATCGGGTTATCTCGCCGGGGCCTGAACAGGATCTGCTGCTGCGCGCCGCGACCGAGGAGATCCAGGATCGCGGTTTTATCGTCTCGACCGTTGATGCGCTGGTCAATTGGGCACGCAGCGGCTCCCTATGGCCGATGACTTTCGGACTGGCCTGCTGTGCCGTCGAGATGATGCATACCGGCGCTAGCCGCTACGACCTCGACCGCTTCGGAGTGGTGTTCCGGCCGAGCCCGCGCCAATCGGACGTGATGATCGTCGCCGGCACGCTGTGCAACAAGATGGCGCCGGCGTTACGCAAGGTCTACGACCAGATGGCCGAGCCGCGCTGGGTCATCTCGATGGGCTCCTGCGCCAATGGCGGCGGCTATTACCATTATTCCTATTCGGTCGTGCGGGGCTGCGATCGGATCGTGCCGGTCGACATCTACGTGCCGGGGTGCCCGCCGACGGCGGAGGCGCTGCTCTACGGCGTGCTGCTATTGCAGAAGAAGATCAAGCGCTCCCGCAATTTTCAGCGTTGACCGCCGCGATGGACGAAAAGCTCAAGGCTCTGGCCGAATACGTCTCGGCGGCGCTGTCCGGCACGGTGCTGTCGAGCGATATCCGCCATGGCGAATTGACCTGCCGTATCAAGCGAGAGGATATCGTCCGCGTTCTCGGATTTCTGCGCGACGACCCGAAATGCCGCTTCAATTTGCTGTGCGATCTGTGTGGCGTCGACTACCCCGACCGGCCGCAGCGCTTCGAGGTCGTCTATAACCTGTTGAGCATGAGCCTCAACCAGCGCATCCGCGTCACGCTCGAAACCGATGAGGAACACCCGGTGCCGTCCGTTACCGGCCTCTATAGCTGCGCCGGCTGGTGGGAGCGCGAGGCGTGGGATCTGTTCGGCATCTTCTTCAGCGACAATCCCGATCTGCGCCGGATCTTGACCGATTACGGGTTCGACGGGCATCCGCTGCGGAAGGATTTCCCGCTGACCGGCTTTGTCGAACTGAAATACGACGAGGATCAGAAGCGGGTTGTCTACGAGCCGGTTCGGTTGAAGCAGGAATTCCGCAGTTTCGACTTCATCTCGCCCTGGGAGGGCATGGACAAAATTCTCCCAGGTGACGAGAAGGCGTCGGGCCCCGATGAGGCGCCGGCCGGAGGTGCGGCATGAGCGACCAGCCGGTCATGCCGGCGGCGGAAAGCGAGCTGGCCGGCGCGCCGCAGATCCACAATTTCACGATGAATTTCGGGCCGCAGCACCCGGCGGCGCACGGCGTGATGCGGCTGGTGCTCGAGATGGACGGCGAGGTCATCGAACGCGCCGACCCGCATATCGGCCTGTTACACCGCGGCACCGAGAAGCTGATCGAATATAAGACGTATCTGCAAGCAATCCCCTATTTCGACCGGCTCGATTACGTCGCGCCGATGTGCCAGGAGCACGCCTTCGCGCTGGCGGTCGAAAAGCTGATGGGGATCGAGCCGCCGCCGCGCGCCAAATACATCCGCGTGCTGTTCGCCGAGATCACCCGTATCCTCAACCATCTGCTGAACATCTGCGCCTTTGGGCTCGATGTCGGCGCGATCACGCCGTTCCTCTGGGGTTTTGAGGAACGCGAAAGGCTGATGGAGTTTTACGAGCGCGTTTCCGGCGCGCGCCTGCATGCCAATTATTTCCGGCCGGGCGGGGTGCATATGGATCTGCCGGCCGGGTTGGCCGACGACATCGTGGCATTCTGCGATAGCTTCCCGAAGACGATCGACGATATCGAAAGACTGCTGACCGACAACCGCATCTTCAAGCAGCGCACCGTCAATATTGGCGTCGTTAGCGCCAAGGATGCAGCCGATTGGGGTTTCACCGGCCCGATGCTGCGCGGTTCGGGAATCGCGTGGGATTTGCGCCGGGCGCAACCGTACGACGCCTACGACAAAATGGATTTCGACGTGCCGGTGGGACGCAACGGCGACTGCTGGGAACGCTACCTCGTGCGCGTCGAGGAGATGCGGCAGTCATTGCGCATCATCCGCCAGGCGCTGGAGCAGATGCCGGCCGGGCCGGTCAAGGTCAATGACCGCAAGGTGGCGCCGCCGCCGCGCGCCGAGATGAAGCAATCGATGGAAGCACTGATCCATCATTTCAAGCTCTACACCGAGGGCTACCACGTCCCGGCCGGCGAGACCTACACGGCGGTCGAGGCGCCGAAAGGCGAGTTCGGCGTCTACCTCGTATCGGACGGCACCAACCGGCCGTATCGCTGCAAGATCCGCGCGCCGGGCTTCGCGATGCTGCAAGCGATCGAGTTCATGTCGCGAGGCCACATGTTGGCCGATCTCGTGGCGATCATCGGCTCGATGGACATCGTCTTCGGCGAGATCGACCGGTGAATACGACCGAGGGTACGCCGGTCGCGCAGCCCGAGCGCTTTGAGTTCACGCCCGAGAACCTCGATCGTGCACGGGCCCATATCGCCAAATACCCGGCCGGCCGCCAGGCCAGCGCCGTTCTGCCATTGCTTGACTTGGCGCAGCGGCAGATGGGCGGCTGGGTGCCGCGCGTGGCGATGGATTATGTTGCCGGCCTGCTCGGCATGGCGTCGATCCGGGTTTACGAAGTCGCCACCTTCTACACGATGTTCAATCTGCGGCCGGTTGGGCGCTATCTGCTGCAGGCCTGCACGACGACCCCGTGCTGGCTGCGCGGCTCGGACGAAGTGGTCGCGGCCTGCGAGAGAAAACTCGGCATCGCGATGGGCGGCACGACGGAGGACGGGTTGTTCACCCTTGTCGAGGTCGAGTGTCTCGGCGCCTGCGTCAACGCGCCGATCCTGCAGGTCAACGATGATTTCTACGAGGATCTCGACGGGCCGGCGACCGAGGCCTTGCTGGATGCGTTCCGGGCCGGTTCGGCGCCGCCGCCCGGCTCGGTAATCGGGCGCCACGGTTCGGCGCCGATCAAGGGAAAGACCACGTTGACCGAAGCGCCAGGCGCCGCAGCTCCTGGCGGAGGTGCCGACGATGCTGGCTGACCGCGACCGGGTCTTCACCAACCTCTACGGCGATGGCGATTGGCGGCTTGCCGGCGCCCGCCGTAGGGGCGATTGGGACGGCACTCGCGACGTGATCCTCAAAGGCCGCGACTGGATCGTCAACGAGGTCAAAGAGTCCGGGCTGCGCGGCCGCGGCGGCGCCGGTTTCCCGGCCGGGCTCAAATGGTCGTTCATGCCGAAGGAGAGCGACCGGCCGACCTACCTCGTCGTCAATGCCGATGAGAGCGAGCCGGGCACCTGCAAAGATCGCGACATCCTGCGTAACGACCCGCACAAATTGCTGGAGGGCTGCCTGCTGGCCGGCGTCGGCATGGGGGCGGGCGCCTGCTACATCTATATCCGCGGTGAATTCTATAACGAGGCGCAGCACCTCCAGACCGCGATCGAGGAGGCCTATGCGGCCGGCCTGATCGGCAAGAATGCCTGCGGCTCCGGCTATGATTACGAGATCTACCTGCACCGCGGCGCCGGCGCCTACATATGCGGCGAAGAAACCGGCCTGCTGGAAAGCCTCGAGGGCAAAAAGGGCCAGCCCCGCCTGAAACCGCCTTTTCCGGCAGCCGTGGGCCTTTATGGTTGTCCGACCACCGTCAACAATGTCGAGACCATCGCGACCGCGCCTGCCATCCTGAAGCGAGGAGGAGATGGGCATCCCGATGCGAGAGCTGATCGAGCGGCATGCCGGCGGCGTGCGCGGCGGCTGGGATAATCTGCTCGCGGTGATCCCCGGCGGTTCCTCGACGCCGTGCCTGCCGGCGCCGGTCTGCGAAAAGGTGCTGATGGATTTCGACAGCCTGGTCGCCGAGAAGAGCGGGCTCGGCACCGCCGCGCTGATCGTCATGGATAAATCCACCGATATCGTGCGGGCGATCGCGCGGCTGTCGCAGTTCTACAAGCACGAGAGCTGCGGCCAGTGCACGCCGTGCCGCGAGGGGCTGGGCTGGGTGTGGCGGGTCATGGAGCGGATGGTCGCCGGCAACGCCGCGGTCGCCGAGCTCGACATGCTGTACGACGTGACGAAGGAGATCGAGGGCCACACGATCTGCGCGCTGGCGGACGGCGCCGCCTGGCCGGTGCAGGGGCTCATTCGCCATTTCCGGCCCGAAATGGAGCGGCGCATCGAAGAGTACCGCGGCGCCGCCGTGCGCCGCGCCGCGGATTGAGGCAGCACCCATGCCGAAAGTGACGATAGACGGGCAGGAGATCGAGGTCGCACCGGGCACGACGATCCTGCAGGCCTGTCAGCAGGCCGGGGTCGAGGTGCCGCATTTCTGCTATCACGAGCGGCTGATGATCGCCGGCAACTGCCGGATGTGCCTGGTCGAGGTCGAGAAATCGCCAAAGCCGGTGGCGTCCTGTGCGATGCCGGTCGCCGACGGCAATGTCATCCACACCCAATCTCCGACTGCGATCAAGGCGCGCCGCGGCGTCATGGAGATGCTGCTGATCAATCACCCGCTCGATTGCCCGATCTGCGATCAGGGGGGCGAGTGCGATCTGCAGGACCAGGCGATGGCCTACGGTTTTGACCGCGGCCGCTTCGAGGAGAACAAGCGCGCGGTGCGCGACAAGGATTTCGGTCCCTTGGTCGCGACCAGCATGAACCGCTGCATCCATTGCACCCGCTGCATCCGTTTTCTGACCGAGATCGCCGGGGTCGAGGAGCTTGGCGCGACCGGGCGCGGCGAGGCGATGGAGATCACGACTTATGTCGAAAAGGCGCTCGGCTCCGAGCTGTCGGCCAACATCATCGATCTGTGCCCAGTCGGGGCGCTGACCTCAAAGCCCTATTCATACGTCGCCCGCCCTTGGGAATTGCGCAAAACCGAGTCGGTCGACGTGCTCGACGCGGTCGGCAGCAACATCCGTATCGACTCACGCGGCGCGCAGATCCTGCGCGTGCTGCCGCGCCTGCATGAGGACATCAACGAGGAGTGGATCTCGGACAAGACCCGCTTCGCGATCGACGGCTTGGTACGGCGCCGGCTCGACCGGCCCTACATCCGACGCAATGGCAAGCTGGTCGAAGCGGAATGGCAGGAGGCCCTCGATCTCGTCGCCGATCGGCTGAAGGGTGTGCCGGGCGAGCGGATCGCCGCGATCGCCGGCGATCTTTGCGATGCCGAGGCGATGTACGCGCTGAAAGAATTGCTGACCGGGCTCGGCGCGACGAGTTTCGATTGCCGCCAGGACGGCGCCCGGCTCGATCCGGGGTGCCGCGCCGGCTATCTGTTCAACACGACGATCGCCGGCATCGAGCAGGCCGACGCCTGTCTGCTCGTCGGCACCAATCCGCGCTGGGAAGCGGCGCTCGTCAATGCGCGGCTGCGAAAGCGCTATCTGCGCGGCGGCTTCCGGGTCGCGGCGATCGGCCCGGCGCCCGATCTGACCTTCCCGGTCGAACGGCTCGGCGACGGCGGCGAGGCGTTGAATGCGTTGGTCCGTGGCGAAGGACCCTCGGCCGAGGTGTTGCGCGCTGCCAAGGCGCCGATGATCATCTTGGGGCAGGGTGCGCTCGCACGCGCCGACAGCGCTCGCGTTTTGGGCGCCGGGCGAGCAATCGCCGAGACATTCGGCATGGTGCGTCCGGACTGGAACGGCTTCAACGTGCTGCACTGCGCGGCGGCGCGGGTCGGCGGTCTCGATCTCGGTTTCGTGCCCGGGCCGGGCGGCCGCGATGTCGCCGGCATCATGGAAGCCTGCCGCTCTGGCGCGATCGAAATCCTCTATCTGCTTGGCGCCGACGAAATCGATCTGTCGGATATCGGCTCGGCCTTTGTGGTCTATCAGGGCCACCACGGCGACCGTGGTGCGGCCCGAGCCGATGTCGTATTGCCGGGCGCCGCCTATACCGAGAAGGACGCCACCTACGTCAACACGGAGGGCCGGGTGCAGCTCGGCCGCAAAGCGGTGTTCCCGCCGGGCCGGGCACGCGAGGATTGGGCGATCCTGCGGGCATTGTCGGGGGTGCTTGGCCGGCCATTGCATTTCGACTCGCTGTCGGAACTGCGCCATCATATGCGCGCGGCGTATCCGGTGTTCGGCGAGATCGACCACATCGTGCCGGCTGAATGGGGCATGTTCGGCGAGGCGGGGCCGGTCGGCCCTGAGCCCTTCACCTACCCGATCGCCGATTTTTACCGCACCGACCCGATCAGCCGCGCCAGTGCGACGATGGCACAGTGCAGCGAGCGGTTCGGCGGCCGCTCCGACGCCGCGCCGCGGACCGGTACGCATGGCTAGTTTCTGGACCGGCTACGCGCTGCCGACGGCGATCCTGGTCGCCGAGGTGCTGGCCATCATCGTGCCGTTGCTGCTGGCGATCGCCTATTTCACCTACGCCGAACGCAAGGTGCTGGCCTATTCGCAATTGCGCAAAGGCCCGAACGTCGTGGGCCCGTTCGGCTTGCTGCAGCCGATCGCCGACGGGCTGAAGCTGTTGATGAAGGAAACGGTGGTCCCGAGCGGGGCCAACCGCGTGGTCTTTGTCGCCGCGCCGATCCTGACCTTCACCTTGGCGCTCGTTGCCTGGGCCGTGATCCCGTTCGATTATGGCGTGGTGATCTCGAACATCAATGTCGGGATCCTTTACCTGTTCGCGATCAGCTCGCTGTCGGTCTACGGCATCATCATGGCGGGCTGGGCGTCGAACTCGCGCTATGCCTTTCTCGGCGCGCTGCGCTCGGCGGCCCAGATGGTGTCCTACGAGGTGGCGATCGGGTTTGTGCTGGTGACGGTGTTGTTGTGCGCCGGCTCCTTGAACCTGACCGACATCGTGCTGGCGCAGGAGCGTGTGCCGGTCTGGCATGCCTACGTTTGGCCGCTGCTACCGATGGCAGTGATCTTTTTCGTTTCCGGCTTGGCCGAAACGAACCGCGCGCCGTTCGATCTGCCGGAAGGTGAATCGGAGCTGGTCGCCGGCTACTTCGTCGAATATTCGGCGATGGCCTTCGCCCTGTTCTTCCTCGGCGAATACGGCAACATGATCCTGGTCAGCGGCATGACCACGATCCTGTTCCTCGGCGGCTGGCTGCCGCCGTTCAGCATACCGCCGTTCACCTGGATCCCGGCGCCGATCTGGTTCCTGCTGAAGACCGTGTTCGTGATGTTCTGCATCCTCTGGGTGCGCGCGACCTTTCCGCGCTTCCGCTACGATCAGCTGATGCGGCTCGGCTGGAAGGTGTTTCTGCCGTTTTCGCTGCTGTGGCTGGTATTGACGGCCGGCGCCTTGATGGCGTTCGGCTGGGTCCCCGTGCGATGAGGCCCTATAAGGTGGTTTGGCGCGCGGCGATGGCGCGGTTAGGGATGGGTCGATGAGCCTTCTGGCGCGCGGTGCGCGCGGCCTCCTGTTGACCGAGCTGCTGTCCGGCTTGGCGCTGACCTTGCGCTACATGTTCCAGCGCTCGGTCACGGTCAATTACCCCTATGAAAAGGGGCCGCTCAGCCCGCGCTTTCGCGGCGAGCATGCGCTCAGGCGGTATCCCAATGGCGAGGAGCGCTGTATAGCCTGCAAGCTGTGCGAGGCGATCTGCCCGGCTTTGGCGATCACGATCGAGGCCGAGCCGCGCGAGGATGGCAGCCGGCGCACCACCCGCTACGACATCGACATGACCAAATGCATCTATTGCGGCTATTGCCAGGAGGCATGCCCGGTCGATGCGATCGTCGAGGGTCCGAACTTCGAATTCGCCACCGAGACCCGGGAGGAGCTGTTCTACGACAAGGACAAACTGCTCGCCAACGGCGACCGCTGGGAGGCCGAGATCGCAAAGGCGCTGTCACTGGAAGCGCCTTACCGATGACAAATAAGACCGCATCCCCGGCGAAAGCCGGGGTCCACTTTTCGGTTTCCCGAGCCTTGGAACAGTGGGTCCCGGCTTTCGCCGGGACTTCGGTGTTGGGTGGATCGCGGCGATGATCCTGCAGGCGGTCATGTTTTATCTGTTCGCCGTGATCGCGGTTGCGTCCGGCGTCATGGTCGTGGCGGCGCGCAATCCGGTCCATTCGGTGCTGTTCCTGATCCTCGCTTTTTTCAACTCGGCCGGGCTCTTCGTACTGATGGGCGCCGAGTTTCTGGCGATGATCCTGGTCATCGTCTATGTCGGCGCGGTGGCAGTGCTGTTCCTGTTCGTCGTGATGATGCTCGACATCGACTTCGCCGAGTTGCGCAGCGGTTTTATGCGCTATCTGCCGGTCGGCGCGGTGGTCGGCTTCATTCTGCTGGCTGAGCTGGTGCTGGTCTTTGGCAGCTGGGTTATCGCCCCCGGCGTTGCCGGGCTCAAGGGGGCGCCGTTGCCGGCCAACGCCGCCGCGCTGACGAACACGCGGGCGCTCGGCGACCTGCTCTACACTCGCTACATCTTTACCTATCAGGCGGCCGGCGTAATCCTGCTCGTGGCGATGATCGGCGCGAGTGTGTTGACCTTGCGGTCGCGCGTCGGGGTGCGCCACCAATCCATCTCGGCGCAGCTGGCGCGGACCCGCGCCGAAGGCGTCGAAATCGTCAAGGTGCCGATCGGCGGCGGGGCCGGGAACTGACACGATGCCGATCGGTCTCGCCCATTACCTGACCGTCGCGGCGATCCTGTTCACGCTC
>VAZR01000239.1 GCA_005888515.1 Alphaproteobacteria bacterium
GAATTCGCGGGTAACGAAAACTCGGCCATTTTAAGCTTTGCTTCCAACAACCCTCGTCACCCCCGCGAAAGCGGGGGTCCAGGGCAAACGACCCAGCGCCGGCCCTGGATTCCCGCTTGCGCGGGAATGACCGTGAAAAGTTTTAGGGCCATCTCAATAGGACCGGGCTTTCGGCGGGAAGGCCTGGACCTCGTTCGACAGTGTGAACAGGTGCACCGGGCGGTAGCCGATCGTCACCTTGCCGCCGCCATCGAGCCAGGCGACCGTGTGCTTCAGCCAGTTCTCGTCGTCGCGCTCCGGGAAGTCGTCGCGGGCGTGGGCGCCGCGGCTCTCGGTGCGGTTCTCGGCCGAATACAATGCCACGACCGCCTGCTCCATCAGGTTCTGCAATTCCAGGGCTTCCATCAGATCGCTGTTCCAGATCATCGAGCGATCCGAGATGCCGATATCGGCGAAGCTCTTCGCCACCCGGTCGATCTTGTCGACCCCGTCGCGCAATACCTCGGCAGTGCGGAAGACGGCGCAGTTGTTCTGCATCGTGCGCTGCATCTCGGTGCGGATCTCGGCGGTCTTGCGCCCACCCTTTGAATGGCGGATGCGATCGAGCCGCGCGACCGCCGCATCCCCAGCGCTGTCCGGCAACGGCGGGTGCGCCGTGCCCGGCTGCACCACTTCGATGGCGCGATGCGCGGCGGCGCGGCCGAACACGACGATGTCCAACAGCGAATTGCAGCCGAGCCGGTTGGCGCCATGCACCGAGACGCAGGCCGCCTCGCCAACCGCCATCAGCCCGGGAATGACCGCGTCGGGGTCGCTGTCGGTCGGCCGGATCACCTCGCCGCGGTAGTTGGTCGGGATGCCGCCCATGTCGTAATGCACGGTCGGCAACACCGGGATCGGCTCGCGGGTAACATCGACCCCGGAGAAGATCTTCGCCGTCTCCGAGATGCCGGGCAGGCGCTGATGCAGCATCTGCGGGTCGAGATGCTCGAGATGCAACAGGATGTGGTCCTTTGCCGGGCCGCAGCCGCGCCCCTCGAAGATCTCGATCGTCATCGCCCGGCTGACCACGTCGCGCGAGGCCAGATCCTTGGCGTGCGGCGCGTAGCGCTCCATGAAGCGCTCGCCCTCGCTGTTGGTCAGATAACCGCCTTCGCCGCGCGCGCCCTCGGTAATCAAACAGCCGGCGCCGTAGATCCCGGTCGGGTGGAACTGGATGAACTCCATGTCCTGCAACGGCAGCCCGGCGCGCAACACCATCGCGTTGCCGTCGCCGGTGCAGGTATGCGCGGAGGTGCAGGTCAGGTAGGTGCGCCCGTATCCGCCGGTGGCGAGGATCACCATGTGGGCGCGGAAACGGTGGATCGAGCCGTCTTCCAGGTTCCACGCGATGACGCCGCGGCACACGCCCTCCTCGTCCATGATCAGGTCGAGCGCGAAATACTCGACAAAGAACTCGGCGTTGTGACGCAAGGACTGCTGGTACAGCGTATGGATGATCGCGTGGCCAGTGCGGTCGGCGGCGGCGCAGGCGCGGTTGGCCGGCGCGCCGTCGCCGAACTCCATCATGTGTCCGCCGAACGGCCGCTGATAGATCTGGCCAAGCTCGGTGCGTGAGAACGGCACCCCGAAATGCTCAAGCTCGATGACCGCCGGGATCGCCTGCCGGCACATGTATTCGATTGCGTCCTGATCGCCGAGCCAGTCCGACCCCTTGACCGTGTCGTACATGTGCCAGCGCCAGTCATCGTTGCTCATATTGCCGAGCGCCGCGGCGATGCCGCCCTGCGCCGATACGGTATGACTGCGGGTCGGGAACACCTTGCTGATGCAGGCGGTCTTCAGCCCCTCGATCGTCGCGCCGAGGGTCGCGCGCAGCCCGGCGCCGCCGGCGCCGACGACGACGACGTCATAGGTGTGTTCGGTGATCGGGTAAGCGGCGGGCATGGCGCAGCTCCAGAAAAATGCGTGCGGTCAGGCGCCGAGCGCCATTTTGAGGACAGCGAGGATGCCGCGTACCGCGAACAGAACGCACAGCAGGCGCATGAGCAGCAGCGCAGCCAGCCGCATAACCTCGCCGTGGATATAGTCTTCGATGATGACCTGCAGTCCGAGCGCCGTGTGGTAGAAGCTCGCGACCAGCAGCAGGATCAGAAAGACCGCCGGCATCGGGCTCCGGACCCAGGTGACGAACGCGGCATGGTCGGCGCCGACCAGAGCGATCACGGCGATCACGAACCACAGGGTCAGCGGCACCAGCGCCAATGCGCTGACGCGCTGCCGCCACCAATGCGTCACCCCTTCTTTGGCCGAGCCGAGCCCGATGGCGCGGCCCAACGGCGAGCGCATCGGCGCGTGCGCCGGCGAGGGCATCTGATGATCGGTCATGTCAGTGAGCCCAATGCGACAGGCCGACCGCCCAGCTGACGATCGTCAGCGCCGCGGTGCTCGCCAGCACGGCCCAGCCGCCGCCATAGACGCTGCTCAATTCGAGGCCGCGGCCGATGTCCCACCACAGATGCCGGAGGCCGTTGCACAGATGGTAGAACAGCGCGACGCTCCAGCCGAACAGCAGCAAAAGCCCGATCCACGAGCCGAGAAAATGCTGGACCGCGGCATAGGGCTCGGGCCCATCGGAAGCGGCGCCGAGCCACCACACCAGCAGGATCGCGCCGAGAACAATGGCCGCTCGGCGGGGCTCATGCGCAAGGTTCCGGCGAAATCCAGGCTGATTGTGACTTAGACCGCGCCCCCCGGAGTGTCAACGCAACCGGCCCTTGGATCATAGCTGCTATACCGGTGCTCCGCCCATCCTCGCCTGCAGCTTTACGCACTCGCCATTCTAGGACCACCCCGTGGCCGGCTTGTCCCGGCCATCCACGTCTTCAAGCCGCCGCGGGTGAAAAAAAGACGTGGGTGCCCGGCACAGTGCCGGGCACGGGTCAGGCGATTTGGTCAGGGCGTTTCGCCATCGAGATCGATAACGCGACCGCGATCAGGATCTCGCGATACAGTGAAGTCATCGAATTTTGGGCCGCCAAACAGGTGCGCCTTGAAATCGGCGCCCTCCTGCGTGTCACGCGACCTTTCTCCGGCCGGTTTCGGTTCGCGCGGTGTCATGTGAGCTTAAGCTCGCGCAATTGCTTCACGTCGGCGCGGCCGGCGCTGAGGATGTAGCCGACATCGGAGCCGCCGGTCAGGTAGCGCACGCCGAGCCGCAAGAGCCAGCTCTGGAACTCGAAATCCTGGCGCACGCCGCCGACCCCCATCGCCTTGCCGTGGGAGCGGGCCGCGTTGGCGACCGTCTCGAAGGCGGCGCGCATGCGCTCATGGGTGTACTGGCCGGGGATCCCCATCTCTGTGGAGAGATCGCTGGCGCCGATGTGCAACACATCGATGCCGTCGACCGCGGCGATCGCATCGGCATTCTCGACCGCCTCGGGTGTCTCGATCATCGCCATCAGCACGGTCTCGTCGTTGAGCCGGCGGCACACCTCGGCCTGACCGATCGCGGCATAACCGAGCGCCGGTCCGCTGCCGAACGCGGAACGGTGCCCCTTCGGCGCGTACAGGCAGGCCGCGACAATCGCCCTGGCCTCCGCCGCGTTCTGGACATGCGGCACCATGACCCCCTGGGCGCCGCAATCGAGAATACGGGTCGCGTCATGCGGATCGTGCGAGGTGACCCGCGCGATCGGTGTGATCCCCATACCCAGCGCGGCGACGCACACCGCAGCCGCGGTCTCCAGCGAAGTCGGGTTGTGTTCGAGGTCGATATAGACCGCGTCAAAGCCGCAGGCCGCCGCGATCATCGCGATGTTCGGGGTGCGCAGCTGGTTGACCCCCATGCACAGCACCAGCTCGTTGGCGGCGAGCTTTCTCTTCGCCGAATTCTCTCCGATCGCGGTGGGCATAGCGGGCGCTCCTTCGGGTTTTGCTCGCGGCAGGATCACGCGGTTTGCGCCCGGGCGCAACGGCGCATCCGGCATCTTTAGCCCGCGTTTCGGCCCGGAAGGAACACCGGAGTCGGTACGGGTGTTCGGTTTTCAGGTCCGCGCGAGTCACGGTCCTTCGCAAACCTAGTAGGATAAAAGCCGATGAAATCTTTCACCATTGCAGCCATCACGGCCACCGTCCTAGCGTTGAGCATGCCGGCTTTTGCGCATCAGCATTGCGGGTGGCAGTGGCCGGGAGACGACACCAACGCGAATACCGTGCGCCCGACCTTCAGCTCGACCGACTGCATGGCCAGTCAGCTGAACCGCGAAGCGCTGATGAGCACAACGGGCAACATTCCGGCGGCGCCGACCCGCTAAGCCGGTAACCGCTATCACGGAACCTTGAGCCGCGGTCCACCTTGGACCGCGGCCGTCCCGGCGGCATCTGGATTTCAGCCGAGCGATTGTCCGCTCGCCTCAGCTCAGGTGATCGATCGCCGTCTGCAAATTGATCAGCAGCAGGATGGGCCCGGGAGAAGGAAGCGACCGCCGGTCAGGGCTACCATGCCGGCTTGGCGCCCCAGGCGAGGAAGCCGTCGTTTTTGAGGCCGGGCTTGCCGTAGGCGAGCGGCTTGCCGTCAAGACCGAAGACATGGCCGCCGGCGGCTTCCAGCACCGCCTGGCCGGCGCAGGTGTCCCATTCCATCGTCGTCCCGAAGCGCGGATAGAAATCCGCGTCTCCCGCGGCCAGGACGCCGAATTTGAGCGCGCTGCCGCAGACCTGCCGTTCGAGGATCGGCTTGTCCTGAAAATATTCGGCGAGGCGGCGGCTGTTTTCGTGACTGCGGCTGTGGATGACGACGATTCCCTTCGGGCCCGGGGTGCGCGCCCGGATCGGCTCGAAATCGCCGCCGTTGCGGCGCCGCATCGCGGTGCCCGGGCCATGCGCCGCGTAGGTCACGCCGATCGCCGGGCCATGCACGACCCCGAGCACCGGCCGGCCGTTTTCGACGAGCCCGATCAGCACCGCGAACTCGCCGTTGCGGGCGACGAACTCCTTGGTGCCGTCGAGCGGGTCGACGACCCAAAAACGCGCCGCCGGCGAGGCGAAGCCGGCATCCGGCACGGTCTCCTCGGAGACGACCGGGATATCGGGAAAAGCCTTGGTCAACATCCCGACAATGACCCGCTCGGAGGCCAGATCAGCCTCGGTGACCGGCGTCTTGTCATCCTTCTGCGTGACCTCGAACGGATCGGCATAGACCCGCATCGCCGCCTGGCCCCCGGCCAGCGCGGCGCGCAGCGCGACATCCAGAAGGGGGTCTGCGGCCATTACAGAACTCCCCCAGAACAGTGGATCGACGCCCCGAATCCTTCGAGATGTCCGCTTCGCGGGCCCCTCAGGATGAGGATTTTTTTTAATGCCATCAAAAATCCACCTCATCCTGAGGAGCGGGCGCAGCTCGCGTCTCGAAGAACGCAAAGAGCCCGTGCAGCTTGTAGCATCAGGCCGCCTTTCGCGCCGTGGCGTTGCGCAGGGCGCGCCACAGCCGTTCCGGGGTCAATGGCATGTCGAGATGGTCGATCCCGAGCTCGCTGACCGCATCGACGACGGCGTTGACCAGTGCCGGTGGCGCGCCGATCGCGCCGGCCTCGCCCGCGCCCTTGACGCCGAGCGGGTTGGTGCGGCACGGCACGATATTGTAGTTGAATTCCAGCGCCGGCAGATCCTCGGCGCGTGGCAGCGCGTAATCGGTCAGCGTGCCGGTGATCAGCTGTCCGCTGCCCTCCTCATAGACACAGCGCTCCAGCATCGCCTGGCCGACCCCCTGCGCGATGCCGCCGTGCACCTGACCGCGCAGCAGCAGCGGGTTGATGACCGTGCCGAAATCATCGACGACGAGATAGCGGACGATCTCGATACGCCCGGTGTCGGGGTCGATCTCGACCTCGCAGACATGACAGCCGTTCGGGAAGGTCGGCGCCGGCGGCGTAAAATGACCGCTCTCGGCAAAGCCGGGTTCGAGCCCGGGCGGCAAATGCGGCGGGTTGAAGGCGGCGCGCGCCACGGCTTCGATCGTCACGCTCCGGTCGGTGCCGGCGATCGCAAAGGCGCCACCCTCGAAGGCGAGGTCGGCTTCCGCCGCCTCCAGCATATGTGCGGCGATTTTCTTGCCTTTCGCGATGAGCTTGTCGGCGGCATGCATCAGCGCCGCGCCGCCGACCGGCAAGGAGCGCGAGCCGCCGGTGCCGCGGCCAAAGCCGATCATCGCGGTGTCGCCCTGTAACACGCGGATCTGGTCGAACGGCAGGCCGAGCCGTTCCGCGGCGAGCTGCGCGTAGGCGGTCTGATGCCCCTGGCCGGAGGATTGCGACCCCATCAGCACGGTCAGCGTGCCGGCCGGGTCGAAGCGCAATTCGGCGAATTCGTCGGGTGGAAACCCGGATTGCTCGATGTAAACCGCATGGCCAAGCCCGCGATAATAGCCGCGCCCCCGCGCCTCGGCGCGTCTGGCGGCAAAGCCGGCGGCATCGGCAGCGGTCAGCGCGTCGCGCATGTTTCTTTCGAAATCGCCGCTGTCGTAGACGAGCCCAAGCGGTGTTGTGTGCGGCATCGCCGCGGGCTTGATGAAGTTGCGCCGGCGCAATTCGTCGGGCGCGACGCCGAGCCGGCGGGCGGCGGTATCGATCAGACGTTCCAGCGCATAGGCGGCCTCCGGGCGGCCGGCGCCGCGGTAGGCGTCGACCGGCACGGTGTTGGTGAAGATGCCCTTGCTGACGACATGAATCGCCGGGATCGCATAGACGCCGCTATGCATGACCGCGCCCGAGAAGGTCGGGATCTCGGGTGCGAAATTCGACAGATACGCGCCCATATTGGCGATCAGCTCGACCGATAGCCCGGTGAAGCGCAGCTCCTCGTCGAGCGCCAGATCGAGGCGGGTGACATTGTCGCGGCCCTGCGTGTCGGTCATGAAGGCTTCCGAGCGGTCGGGCAGCCATTTGACCGGCCGGCCGACCCGTTTCGCCGCCCACAGCACAAGCACGTGCTCCGGATAAAGGAACAGCTTCATGCCGAAGCCGCCGCCGACATCCGGCGTCACCACCCGAATGCAGTTTTCCGGGATCTTCAGGACATGTTCGGCCAACAGGTTGCGCACGTAATGCGACCCCTGGGTCGAGCTCCACAGCGTGTAGCTGTCTTCCCCCGGATCGTATTCGCCGAGCGCGCCGCGCGGCTCCATCGCGCCGTCACCGACCTCCCAGTCGAAACAGAGATTGCCAGGGCATTGCTCCCACACTGCCGGCTGCCCGGGATCGAGGGCGTGCGCGGTATCGACGACCGCCGGGAGAGGTTCGTACTCGACCGCGATCTGCTCGGCGGCGTCGCGCGCCAGGGCGGCGCTCACCGCGACGACCATCGCCACCGCGTCGCCGACATGGCGTACCCGGTCGCGGACCAGCGCCGGGCGCGGCGGCATGGCGATCGGCGACTGGTCGCGGTTGGCGAGGCTCGTCGCGCATGGAATCGGGCCGAGGCCGTCCTTTGCCAAATCCTCGCCGGTCAGCACCGCCAGCACGTCGGGGAGGGCCGCCGCTGCCTTGCTGTCGAGCGCGCGGATCCGCGCATTGGCATGGGGTGAGCGCAGCAGTGCGGCGTGGACCTGGTGCGGCTGCGCGATATCGTCCAGATAACGGCCGTGCCCGGTCAGGAAGCGCCGGTCTTCGACCCGGCGGATCGGCTGGCCGATGCCGAACTGCTTCATTCACGCCCTCCCGCGTGGCCGTGAAATTCACCATAGGGCGCCTCGCCCCAGCCGTCCATGTGGTGCCAGGATCCACTTATCGGGAAGGATTTCGCTGCGAGCCGCGTTATGGTTGCGCATTGATCCAGCCTAGTCGGAGGAAGCGCGATGAAAGTCGTTATCGGAGCGGTAGCCGCCTTGCTCTTCGCCGCGGTTTGCTGGCCGCAGCCGGCCTCGGCGCAGGGCGTGCCTCGCGGCAGCTATCTGCGGAGCTGCGGGGGCGTCTACATGGATGGCGACACGTTGATCGCGACATGCCGCCGCGCTGACGGATACGAACAGCAAACCGCCTTGCGCGGGGTGCATCGTTGCGTCGGCGATATCGGGAACCGGAACGGCCACCTCACTTGCAGTCGTGGCGGCGAGCCCGGACCGCCTCCGCCGGGTTACGGCGGGCCTGCTTACGGGTCGCCAGGCTACGGCGGGGCTCCTTACGGGTCGCCGGGTTACGGCGGGGCTCCCTACGGCTCGCCGGGTTACCGCTGACGTAAATGCGGCTCGGATAGTCGCTGCCGCGGGGAATACGCGCATCGCGGGAGGGAACCGAGCGCAATTGACGTTGTTGGTGCATCATTGATCTACGTTAAGCGGAGGGACGCGCCATGAAGTTTGCTATCGCCGCCGCAGCCGGGGTGCTGCTGGCCGGAATGGGTTGGCTCCAGCCGGCCGCGGCACAAGGCTTGCCGCAGGGTTCGTATCTGCGCAGCTGTACCGGCGCCGGGTTGCACGGCGACACGCTGGTTGCGACCTGTCGCCGGCCGGATGGACGCGAGCAACGGAGTTCGCTCGCCGATGTGCGCCGCTGCGTTGGCGACATCGGCAACAACAACGGCAATCTGCACTGCAACTATGGCGGCGGTCAGGCCGGGCCGCCGCCGGGTTACGGCGAGCGCCGGGGGGAGCCGGGGTACGAGCGTCGCGAGTCCGGTTATGGCGGCGACATGCGCGAGCGCTGCGGCGGGCTGCACCGCGAGGCCGAAGAGCTGCGCATTCGCATGGACCGGGAGTTCAATCCGGTCGAGCGCATGCGGACCGAGGGACGCCTGCGCGAGGTGCACGAGCAGGAAGCCCGCGCCGGCTGCCGCCGCTAAGGCGTCTTTCTCGGCCTGAGGCACGACGGCTCGCGGCCTTGCCGGGCCCGGGCTGTCGCGCCGTTCGCTTCGGTTGCAAAGCTGCGGTGACGGAGTACATTTCGCCGCAGGCTGGATCGCCAGCTGCCCGCTAGCCCGGGCGGCCGGTTGCGCGACGCCGGAGCGAGGAGGAAACCGTCAATGCTGCCACCGAAGGAAAATGAACTGATCACCCGCGTCGGGGCCGGCACGCCGATGGGCAACGCGATGCGGCGGTACTGGATCCCCGCCTGCCTGTCATCGGAGATCGCCGAGCCCGACAGCCCGCCGGTGCGCGTCAAGCTGCTCGGCGAGGATCTCGTCGCATTCCGCGACAGCGACGGCCGGATCGGCCTGATCGAGGAATTCTGCCCGCATCGCCGCGTGTCGCTGTGGTTCGGCCGCAACGAGGAATGCGGGCTCAGATGCGTCTATCACGGCTGGAAATTTGACATCGAAGGCAATTGCGTCGATCAGCTCAACGAGCCTCCGGAGCATCAGTTCAAGCAGCACATTCACATCACGGCCTATCCGACGGTCGAGCTCGGCGGTCTCGTCTGGGCCTATCTCGGCCCGGCCGACAAGATGCCGGCGCCGCCGAAATTCGCCTGGACGCAAGTCCCGCCGGAGCGCCGGCATGTCTCCAAGGTCATCGAGGAATGCAACTGGCTGCAGGCCTTGGAGGGCGGCATCGACACCTCGCACGCGCCGATCCTGCATCGCCTCTTAACCGACAATTCGACGCGCGGCGGCATCAAGCCGTCGAGCCCGTTCGTGCGCGGCAAGGCGCCCAACCTCGTCGTCGACGTTACCGATTACGGCTATCTCTACGCCGGCATCCGGCCGCTCGGCGATGCGGAGGTGCACATCCGCACCTATCATTTCGTCATGCCATTCCATCAGATCCGCCCGTCGCGTTCGGATTCGGGGATTCCGTGCGATGCTGGCCACATCTGGGTCCCGATGGATGACTACAACTGCATGGTCTACAACTGGATGTACTCGACGACCGACGCGCCGCTGACCGAGGAAGATCGGCGGGAATACGGCATCGGCAACGGGCCCGATTTTGTCGACCAGACGACCTTCCGCTCGAAGCAGAACCGGTCGAACAATTACGGGATCAATCGCGAGGTGCAGCGGACCGAGAGCTTCACCGGGATCGACGGCATCAACCAGCAGGACCGCGCGCTACAGGAAAGTATGGGGCCGATTGTCGACCGATCGAAGGAGCATCTCGGCCCCGGCGACAAGGCGATCGGCCAGGCGCGGCGCATGTTGCGCCAGGCGGTAAAGACGGTCGACGCGGGCGGCACGCCGGACGGCACCGGCACCAGCTACTACCATATCCGGGCCGGCGAGGAGGTGTTGCCGCGCGACGCCGACTGGCGGGCCGAGCTGGCGCCCGACATCACCCAGGAGAAGATCCTCCAGACGGTGTAGTCTCGCAAACCCCGGTTCCGCCTATTAATCGTAGGGCGGAAGAGCGCAGCGTGTTCCGCCGCCCGACGACACGATCTCCGGCGGAATGCGCCTCGCTTTTCCGCCCTACGCGCTGATCACGTCGTGGGTTTGCGTCGGCA
>VAZR01000240.1 GCA_005888515.1 Alphaproteobacteria bacterium
CGGTTCTCGTTGGCGGCGAAGAACCACTCCGAGACCAGGACCGGCTTGCCGGCGCCGAGCGCGCGCAGGCCGTCGAAGTAGTAGCGCGCGATCCAGCCATCGGGGCTGTCGACGTTGTAGTTGGTGGCGATGGCGTCGACCCACGGTGCCATGGCGCGCACGGCCGCCGGGTCGTAGTAGATGGGGAGCCGGTCGCCGAAGACGAGCGCCTCGGGATCGGCCGCGCGGAGCGCGTCGTGGACGAGACGGTAGTAGCGCTCGGCCACCATGCCGGTCCAGCGGCGGACGACCTGGATGCCGTCGCCACCGGGCCGGAGATGCGGTGTCACGCCCTCGCGCGCCAGGAGATGCGCGAAGGAGGCGACGCCCGGCGGGGGCACGAAGTCGCGCGCGAAGCGGTCCCAGTCGTCGCCGTAGACCTCGCGCAGGAGCGCCACGAGCCGCTGCTTGGTGCGATTGGCCGCGGCTTGCTCCAGATCGGTAGGGCGAGCCGCGAAACGGAGCGACGAGATCGCGGGCCACAGCATCCATGCTGCTTTGCATGTCGGGCGCGAACGGATCGAACCAGTGGAACTTGGCTAGCCGGCCGAGCTCGAGATCGATGACAGTCGGGAGGCGAAGCTCCTGCGGCGACAGCGACCAGCCGCCGGCGCTGTTGAAGCCCCAGGTGGTCAGGCGGCGGCGGGTCTCGTCGCCCCAATCGGCAATCGTCGGCGCGAATCTGTGCCAGTCATACCCCGTATAGGCGTTCCCGAGTTTCGCGTGCTCGCCGTTGCCGCCATCGAGAATGTTGACGCCGAGACTGTAGAAACGCTCGCCGCACGGCGTCTTGAGCCAATCGACGCCATTCTCTTGGGCAAGCGTCCAGCGGCTCGACGGCGCCTTATCGAAATCGCAGGCAAGAGCCGATGGCGCTGCGCTTGCAATGAGCATCGCGCAGCAGAGGATAGCTGTTCGGAGCATTTAGGCGCTGTGCACTTAGGCCCCTCTCCCGCACCGCGGGAGAGGGAGGGACCCGCGCCGAAGGCGTGGGAGGGTGAGGGTGTCGCCGGCTGAAAGACCCTCACCCGGCTCGCTGCGCTCGCCACCCTCTCCCGCGGTGCGGGAGAGGGGCTTGATCCCGCGCTTGCTCACGGGCCTGGCGGCGGACCCATCGTGCCGCCGACGGTCAGCCCGTCCATGCGCAGCGTCGGCTGGCCGACCCCGACCGGGACGCCCTGGCCGTCCTTGCCGCAGGTCCCGACGCCATCGTCGAGCCTCAAATCGTTGCCGATCATTGTGACCTTGGTCATCGCGTCGGGGCCGTTGCCGATCAGCGTCGCGCCCTTGACCGCGGCGCCGACCTTCCCGTCTTCGATCAGATACGCTTCCGAGGCGGAGAAGACGAACTTGCCCGAGGTGATATCGACGCTGCCGCCGCCGAAATTGACCGCGTAGAGGCCGCGCTTGACCGAGCGCATGATCTCCTGCGGGTCGTGCTGGCCGGCCAGCATGTAGGTGTTGGTCATGCGCGGGATCGGAGCGTGCGCAAAACTCTCGCGCCGGCCGTTGCCGGTCGGGGCGGCGCCCATCAGACGGGCGTTCAGCCGGTCCTGCATGTAGCCTTTGAGAATGCCGTCCTCGATCAACACGTTGTACGCCGAGGGCGTCCCCTCATCGTCGATCGTCAAGGAGCCGCGCCGATCGGGAAGCGTGCCGTCATCGACGACCGTGACGCCCTTCGCCGCGACCTGCTGGCCGATCTGGCCGGAAAAGGTCGAGGTCTTTTTGCGATTGAAATCGCCCTCGAGCCCGTGGCCGACCGCTTCGTGCAACATGACGCCGGGCCAGCCCGGGCCGAGCACGACGGTCATCTCGCCGGCCGGGGCCGGCACCGAGTCGAGGTTGACCAATGCCTGCCGCAGCGCCTCGTCGACCTGCGCCCGCCAATTGGCCGGATCCAGGTAATACTCGTAGCTGACGCGGCCGCCCGCCCCATGCGAGCCCGTCTCCATGCGATCGCCCTCGCCGACCACGACGGCGACGTTGAGCCGCACCAGCGGTCGGATGTCGGCGGCGCGGCGGCCATCCGGCCGGATGATCTGCACCGCCTGCCAGACGCCGGAGAGCGATGCCATGACCTGACGCACCCGCGGGTCGCGGCCGCGGGCATAGGCGTCGATCTCGGTTAGCAGCTTGGTCTTGGCGCCGAGATCGACGATGCCGAGCGGGTTGAGATCGGTGGCACGCTTGATCGCGGCCTCCGACAATTCCGACGCGTGCGCATAGCCCGCCGCCTCGCCGGCCACCGCGCGCAACCCGAAACCCTGCGTCGTGTCGAACGAGGCGCTCTTGATGCGGCCGTCGTCGAGCGCGACGCTTTCCGACTGGCTGTATTCGAGAAACAGCTCGCCATCATCCATGCCGGCGAGCGCCTCGCCGACCAATTTTTCGACCCGGCGCGAATCCATTCCGGTGCGGTCAAAAAACAGGTCGTTGGTCACGGCAAGGTTGCTCATCGGCGGCTCCAGGCTGCGGTATCGCGGTGAATACTCTCGAAATATGGTCGCGCCAGGGCGAGAACGAAAGGCGGCCCATACTCAGCGTGCACATTCCGATAACCGATTATCCGCATGCGACGGCTTGCCGCAAAGCGGAGGGCCGCGGAAAGACCTGCCCGCATTGTGGCTTCCGCGGGCTTTGGTGTAGGGTCCGCCTCGGTTGCTGCCGTCACGGGCCGGTACGGAATCGGGCGGCGGCGCGGCTTCGGCCGAATGGCGCGGAGCCCGGACCATCCCGCTCGGAAATCGTTGTCCGAACAGCGGCTCCGGGTAATGTGCCGGAAAGCCAGCCGAACCTTTGTCTCGGGCCAGAAGGTATACTCGGCGGAGGGGCTGCAAGAGCATGTTGCGGTTGGCGAGATCGACGACGGGGCGGCCGCTGGCGCGTGCCTGGTTGGTGCTGGGCCTGGCTCTGATTGTGATTGCCGCGTTTTCCGCGGTCGGCTGGGCACAGCAGCCGCATCCCTGGCAGCTCGGCATGCAGCCGCCGGCGACTCCGGTCAAGGAGCGGATTCATTTCCTGCACAACGACATCCTGATGCCGATCATCACGATCATCACGATCTTCGTGCTCGGCCTGATGCTCTACGCGATGGTGCGGTTTCATCATCGCCGCCATCCGATACCGACCCGCACCTCACACAACGCCGTGATCGAGATCCTGTGGACCGTCATCCCGGTGCTGATCCTGGTGATCATCGCGATCCCGTCCTTCAAGCTGATGTATTATATGGACCGGGCCCCCGATGCCGAGATGACAATCAAGGTCACCGGCAACCAGTGGTACTGGTCCTACGAATACCCTGACCAGGGCGGTCTCGCCTTCGACAGCAACATCGTCGAGGACAAGGATTTGAAACCGGGCCAGCCGCGGCTCCTCGAGGTCGACAAGCCGCTGGTTGTGCCGGTCAACACGACAATCCGGGTGCAGGTCGCCGGCATTCCCGACGGCGTCATCCACAGCTGGTTCGTTCCTTCGTTCGGCGTCCAGGAATACGCGATGCCGGGGCGCCTCAACGAATCGTGGCTGCGGGTCGAGCGCGAGGGCACCTATTACGGCGAGTGCAACCAGATCTGCGGCATCAACCATTCCCGCATGCCGATCCAGGTCAAGGCGGTCTCAAAGTCCGATTTTCAGACATGGCTGGCCCAGGCCAAAAAGAACGCTGGTCTGACGGGCGACCGCGAGCCAGTCCTGGCGGCGGCGCCAGCGGCCGGTTCCGCGACATCGCCGGCCGGCAACCGATAAGGACGCACAAGGACATCGGCACCCTTTATATCTGCTTTGCGATCTTCGCCGCGGTGATTGCCGGCGGGCTGTCTGTTCTGATGCGGGCCCAGCTGATGCATCCGCACAACGAGCTGATCCCGGACGAGCAGCTCTACAACGTGATCATTACCGCTCACGGCCTGATCATGGTATTTTTCGTGGTCATGCCGGCGACCTTCGGCGGGTTCGGCAACTGGTTCGTGCCATTGATGATCGGCGCGCCGGACATGGCCTTCCCGCGCATGAACAATGTCAGCTTCTGGTTACTCGTGCCGTCCTTCCTGCTGCTTCTTGGCTCGACGATGGTCGGCGCGGGGCAGGGGGTCAACGGCGCCGGCGCCGGGGTCGGGTGGACGATCTATCCCCCGCTGTCGTCCGCACAAGCAAGCGGGCATCCCGGCCCGTCGATCGACATGGCCATCTTCGCGCTGCATCTGGCGGGCGCCTCCTCGATCATGAGTTCGATCAACTTCATCACGACGATCTTCAACATGCGCGCGCCGGGCATGACCTTGCACCGCATGCCGCTCTTCGTCTGGTCGATCCTGCTGACAGCGTTTCTGCTGCTGCTGGCGCTGCCGGTGCTCGCGGGCGCGATCACGATGCTCCTGACGGACCGCAATTTCGGCACGACGTTCTTCGCGCCGGCGGGCGGCGGCGACCCGATGCTGTTCCTGCATCTGTTCTGGTTTTTCGGCCATCCCGAGGTCTACATCATGATCCTGCCGGCCTTCGGCATGGTGTCGCAGGTCGTGGCAACCTTCTCGAAGAAGCCGATCTTCGGTTATCTCGGCATGGCTTATGCGATGGTCGCGATCGGCGGCATCGGATTTGTTGTATGGGCGCATCACATGTTCACGACCGGCATCACGGTCGATACGCGCGCCTATTTCACCGCCGCGACAATGGTCATCGCCGTGCCGACCGGAGTGAAGATCTTCTCCTGGATCGCCACGATGTGGGGCGGCTCCATCGAGTTCAAGACGCCGATGCTGTGGGCGTTGGGCTTCATCTTTCTGTTTACGATCGGCGGCGTCACCGGCGTCGTGTTGGCCAATGCCGGCGTCGATTTCGCGCTCCACAACACCTATTACGTCGTGGCGCACTTCCACTACGTGCTGTCGTTGGGCGCGGTGTTCGGCCTGTTTGCCGGCTTTTATTATTGGATCGGCAAGATGTCCGGCCACCAGTACAACGAGACCTTCGGCCAGATCCACTTCTGGACCACCTTCATCGGCGTCAACCTGACCTTCTTCCCGCAGCATTTCCTCGGGCTGGCGGGCATGCCGCGCCGCATCTCCGATTATCCCGACGCCTTCGCCGGGTGGAACTTCGTCTCCTCGATCGGCGCCTTCATCTCCTATGCCTCGACGCTGTTTTTCGTATTCATCGTGTTCCACACCTTCGCGTTCGGGAGGCGCGTCGGCGCCAATTATTGGGGACCGGGAGCAACAACGCTCGAATGGTCGGTCTCTTCGCCGCCGCCGTTCCACAGCTATGAGGAAGTGCCGGTGATCGCGCCGGCGCCGGCAGGGCACTGACGGCGACGCGCGGCAACAGCTGGCGACGAGCCCAAGCGTGAGCGAGGCCCCCTCGACCCTGGTAACCGGCATCGGCGGCTGTGCCGCGGTCGGCGATTACGTCCAGATCCTGAAGCCCAGAGTCATGTCGCTGGTCGTGTTTACCGGGTTTGTCGGGCTGGTTGTCGCGCCCGGGCATCTGCATCCGGTCCTGGCAGCGATCGCGGTGTTGTGCATCGCAGTCGGTGCCGGCGCCGCGGGCGCGATCAACATGTGGTACGACCGCGACATCGACGCAGTGATGCGGCGCACCGCACAGCGGCCGCTGCCGGCCGGCCGCATGGAGCCGGGCGAGGCGCTTGGTTTCGGGGTCGTGCTCGGGATCGGATCCGTCGTCGTGATGGGGCTGGCGGTCAATTGGGCCGCCGCGGCGCTTCTGGCATTGACGATCGCGTTCTACGTCTTCGTCTACACGATCTGGCTGAAGCGGCGCACGCCGCAGAATATCGTGATCGGCGGCGCCGCCGGCGCGCTGCCGCCATTGATCGGCTGGGCCGCGGTGACCGGTGACATCGGCTGGGGTGCCGTCGCGCTGTTCGCGATCATTTTCTTCTGGACGCCGCCGCACTTCTGGGCCTTGTCATTGTATCGGTCGAGCGAATACGCCGCCGCGGGCGTCCCGATGCTGCCGGTCGTCGCCGGTCCGCGCGAGACCAAAAAGCAGATGCTGCTGTACACGGTCGTGCTGTGGCCGGTGAGCCTCGCGCCCTGGCTGCTCGGCCTGGCCGGGCCGGTCTACGCCGTGTCGGTCGGCGTGCTGAGCCTCGCCTTCACTGGCATCGCGATCGCCGTATGGCGCGATCGGACCGACCGCAGCGCGCGCCATATGTTCGCGTTCTCGCTGCTTTATCTGTTCCTGATCTTCACGGTGCTGCTGGCCGATCATCTGAGCGGAGGCGGCCGGTGATGGCCGGCGAGCACCTCGGCGACCGCGAGCGCGCGATCCGCGCCCGCAACCGGGCGCTTGCCGCGGTATTGGTTGCGCTGGTGCTGCTCTTCTACATCATCGCGATCGTGCGGCTCAGCGGGAGCTGACCGGGATGAACCGCCGCAACCGCACCACATCACTGCTGCTCGCCGCCGTCGTCTGCGGCATGGTTGGGCTGTCTTTCGCCTCGGTGCCGCTCTGGGACTTCCGTCCGCTCGAAACCGCTGTCCGGGTCCATCCCGGCGAGCAGCGCCAAGTGTTCTTTCGGGCGGTCAACCGCACGTCCGAGACGGTCACCGGCACCGCCACCTACAACGTGACTCCGACCAAGACCGGGATCTATTTCGACAAATTGCAGTGCTTCTGTTTTAACGAGCAGCAGCTCGGACCCGGCGAGAGCCGCGACATGAGCGTCGTATTCTTTGTCGATCCCGATCTGCTGACGGATCCGAACACCAGTGATGTCAGCACGATCACCCTGTCCTACACGATGTTCCGGGCGCCACAGTCGGACAGCCCGGCGGAGAAGCCGAATGCGGCGGCCAATCCACCGCAGAAATCTGCGGTAAATTGAGCGATCCAGGCGGAGACCGATGACCGACACCCACGTTGACGCTCACGGCCATGCGCATGGCGTGCCGAAGCATCCCTACCATCTCGTCGATCCGAGCCCATGGCCGATCGTCGGCTCGATCGCCGCGGGCCTGCTCGCCACCGGCGGCGTGCTGTTCATGCACGGCTACGGCTGGTGGCTGATGGCGATCGGTTTTCTGGCGGTGCTCGCGACGATGGCCGTGTGGTGGCGCGACGTGATCCGCGAGGCGACCTTCGAGGGCCATCACACGCCGGTCGTGCAGCTCGGGCTGCGTTACGGCATGGCGTTGTTCATCGCCTCCGAGGTGATGTTCTTCTCGGCCTTCTTCTGGGCGTTCTTCTCTGCGGCCCTGTATCCCGCGGACGGGGTCTGGCCGCCCAAGGGCATTCACCCGTTCGATCCGTTCGAATTCCCGTTCCTGAACACGCTGATCCTGCTGTTGTCAGGAACCACGGTGACATGGGCCCATCATTCGCTGCTCGAAGGCAATCAGAAAGGGTTGATCCAGGGCCTCACGGTAACGGTGATCCTCGGCCTCTGTTTTACGTCGGTGCAGGCTTATGAATACGGCCACGCCGCTTTCCACTTCACCGACGGGATCTACCCGTCGACCTTTTTCATGGCCACCGGCTTTCACGGTTTCCACGTCATCATCGGCACTTGTTTCCTCGCAGTGTGCCTGTGGCGCGCGACGCAGGGCCATTTCAAGCCGGATCATCATTTCGGCCTCGAGGCGGCAGCCTGGTATTGGCATTTCGTCGATGTCGTCTGGCTGTTCCTGTTCGTCTGCATCTATTGGTGGGGCATGGGAAACGCGGTCCCGGCCAGCCACGGCGGCTGAACGATAAATTGGCGAGGGGATTGCTTCGCTTCGCTTCGCTCGCAATGACAGCAACATGATTGTCATTGCGAGAAGCGGAGCGACGAAGCAATCCCCCGCCAGGTAATCTCTGATCGATGTGACAAGCGAAACTCGCCATTTCGCGCCGGTATCGCTGGCGCATGCGGCGTTTGCCTGCCGCTGTCCGCGCTGCGGCGAGGGGCGCCTGTTCACCGGGCTGCTGAATGTCCGCCCGACCTGTCCCGCCTGCGGCCTCGATCTGTCGGCGCAGGATGCCGGCGACGGTCCGGCGGTGTTCGTGATCCTGTTCCTTGGATTGATCGTTGTCGGCTTGGGCCGTTGAAGGCCGGACTGATCGCGCTGCAGTACAAGCACAATCTGCTGCACCACCCGCCCCCCACAGCTTGAGTTCGGCCGCATGACCCGGTTTCGGCCGCGCCTCGCGCCGACACTGTTCACGATCCCGGTGCTGTTGGTTTGTCTCGGTCTCGGCGTGTGGCAGTTGCAGCGGCTGGAGTGGAAGCGCGGTCTGATCGCCGAGCGTGAAGCGGCCGTGGCGGCGCCCCCGGCGCAACCGCCGCGAACCCTCGCCGAGGCGCGCGCGATGGAATTCCGGCCGGTGATCGATGACGGCGTCTTCCTGAACGATAAGGAAATCTTCGTTGGCGCGACCGGGCCACGGGGCGGGGCCGGATTTCATGTATTGACCCCGCTGCGTGAAGCCGATGGCCGTGTCGTGTTCGTCAATCGCGGCTTCATCCCGAGCGACCGGAAGGACCCGTCGACCCGATCGGCCGGCCAGCTCACCGGGAGTGTGCATGTCAGCGGGCTGTTGCGGCTGCCGCCGGAAGCGAAGCCGAACTGGTTTCTGCCCGACAACCGCCCGGATCTGAATTACTGGTTCTGGGTCGATATTCCAGCGATGGCCGCCGCGGCGCATCTGTCTCCTGCCGATGTCGCGCCTTTCTATATCGGGGCCGACGCGACGCCGAACCCCGGCGGCTGGCCGGAGGGTGGCGTCACGCCGCTCGCGCTGCCCAACGACCACCTGCAATACGCCGGCAGAGGCGACGCATGACGGCCTACACGGAGCTCGAAGCGCGGTTTCGCCGTCTCGGCGCAGTCGAGCAAGCGATCGCCGTCCTGCATTGGGACGCCGCGGCGATGATGCCGGCGGGCGGCACCACCGCGCGCTCGGAGCAGCTCGCGATCTTGCGCGGGATCGCGCACCAGCTGCTCGCCGCGCCCGAGATCGGCGACCTGCTCGCCGCGGCGGAGCCCGATGCGGCGGAACTCGGCCCTTGGCAGCACGCCAATCTACGCGAGATGCGCCGGCGCTGGCGCCACGCCGAGGCAGTGCCGGCCGATCTCGTCGAAGCGTTGTCGCGCGCCCGCTCCGCTTCCGAAGCGGTGTGGCGCATGGCCCGCCCCGCCGATGATTTCGCGATGGCATTGCCCGGCCTGAAGCGGGTGCTCGAGCTGACCCGCGAGGTGGCTCTGGTCAAAGCCGAGGCGCTTGCCACCAGCCCTTACGAGGCGCTGCTCGATCAGTACGAGCCGGACGGCTCGACCGTGCTGATCGACCGTCTCTTTGACGAGATCACCGGATTTCTTCCCGGTTTGCTCGATGCGGCGCTCGCGCGTCAGGGAGCGCGCCCGGCATCACTTGAGCCGCGCGGACCCTTCCCGATCGCGCTGCAGCGCCGCGCCGCGCTGACCCTGATGGAGCGCATCGGCTTCGATTTCTTACATGGCCGGCTCGACGAGAGCGCACATCCGTTCTGCGGCGGTACTCCGGACGATGTCCGGCTCACGACGCGCTACGACGAGAATGATTTCACGAAAGCCCTGATGGGAACGCTGCACGAGACCGGCCACGCGCTCTACAATCGTGGCTTGCCCGCGGAATGGCGGCTGCAGCCGGTCGGTGACTGGCGCGGCATGGCGGTGCATGAGAGCCAGTCGCTATTTCTTGAAATGCAAGTGTGCCGCAACCGCGCCTTTGCCGACTTCGCGGCGCCTCTGTTGCGCGAGATCTTCGGCGGCGCCGGTGAGGTCTGGGGCGCCGACGCATTCTATCGTCGTCAGGTCCGCGTTCGGCCTGGCCCGATCCGCGTCGATGCCGACGAGATCACCTACCCGGCGCATGTGATCCTGCGGTACCGGTTGGAGCGGGCGATGCTCGCCGGCGATCTCGCGCCGTCCGATCTGCCCGGCGCCTGGTCGGAGGGCTTGCAGCAGTTGATCGGGGTGACGCCGCGTTCCGATCGAGAGGGGTGTCTGCAGGATATCCATTGGTATGACGGCGCCTGGGGCTATTTCCCGACCTACACATTGGGTGCATTGATCGCGGCCCAGCTGTTCGCGGCGGCGCAGCGCGCCTTGCCGGACCTCACCGATCAGATCGGCCGCGGCGAGTTTGGCCCGCTATTCGACTGGCTCCGCACCCACATCCACGGTAAGGGCTCGCTGCTGTCGACCGCCGATCTGGTGGCCGAAGCGAGCGGCAAGCCGCTCGGCACCGCGGCTTTCGAGCGGCATCTGCGCCGACGCTATCTCGAATAATCCTCAAACGCGAAGGTTTACAGCCGGGCTTCAACCGGCCATATGTCGCGGGTGCAGGGCTGACGCGTGGCCTGCCGGCGAAACAAAGCGGGCAACCAGGCGTTTAGCGGAAATTAGCCCCCCAACCTAGCGCACACGAGGGAAGGCCAGGTGCTCGACATTGCCCCCCCGCTATCGGCGAGCGTGACCGAGCGCAGCGCCGAGCGCGACCGCTTCGCCGCAATCCGTCAGCAAACCGAAGCCCTCGCCGCCCACCTCTCGCCCGAGGATCAGGCGATCCAGTCGATGCCTGACGTCAGCCCGACGAAATGGCATCTGGCGCACACCAGCTGGTTTTTCGAGACGTTTCTGCTTGGCCCGCTCGATCCGGTATATCGCGCTTTCGACCCGGCGTTCGCCTATCTGTTCAACTCCTATTACGAGGCGGTCGGGCCGCGCCATCCACGGCCGGAACGAGGCCTCTTATCGCGCCCGACGGTCGACGCGGTCGCCGCGTATCGCGACCATGTCACGGCGGCGATGCTGCGCTTGATTGAGACCGCCGGCGAAGCGGTCTGGCAAAAAGCTGCGCCCCTGATCGAGCTCGGGACACATCACGAGCAGCAGCATCAGGAATTGATCCTGATGGACATCAAGCATGTCTTCTCGGTCAATCCGCTATTGCCGGCCTATCAGGCGCCGCGGCCGCACGCCGTCTCGCCGGGGCGGCCCGGCACGGCATGGGTCGAGTTCGGCGGCGGTCTCGAGGAGATCGGCCATGCCGGTGCCGGTTTCGCGTTCGACAATGAGGGACCGCGCCACAGGGTTTGGCTCGAGCCGTTCCGCCTCGCCGCGCATCCCGTTTGTTGCGGCGAATACCTCGATTTCATCGCCGATGGCGGTTACCGCCGGCCCGAGTTCTGGTTGTCGGAGGGTTGGGCCGCGGTCCAGCAGCAGGCCTGGCAGGCGCCGCTCTATTGGCGCTGCGAAGACCGCGAGTGGCTGATCTTCACCTTGTCCGGCGAACACCCGGTCGACCCGGCAGAGCCGGTCTGCCATATCAGCTTCTACGAGGCCGACGCGTTCGCCCGCTGGGCCGGCAAGCGCCTGCCGACCGAAGCCGAATGGGAGATCGCCGCCCGGGATCTCCCTGTCACGGGCAATCTCGCCGACAGCGGCCGGTTTCACCCATGTCCCGACACCGCGTCGGCCGATGATCACGCGGGGCTGCGCCAGATGATCGGCGACGTTTGGGAATGGACGGCCAGCCCCTATACCGCCTATCCGCGGTTCCGGCCCGCCGCCGGCGCGGTCGGTGAATACAACGGCAAGTTCATGTCGAACCAGATGGTGTTGCGCGGCGGCGCGGCGGTAACGCCGGCTGATCACCTGCGCATCACCTACCGCAACTTTTTCCCGCCCTCGGCTCGCTGGGCCTTCTCCGGGCTGCGTTTAGCCGAGGATCTGTGATGGGAGACATCGCCCCCAGTTTCACTTTTCATGATCTCGCGCCGAGTCAGGAAAGTTTTCGCGACGCGGTATTCGCCGGCCTCAGCCGCGATCCGAAATCGCTGCCCTGCAAATTCTTCTACGATGCGCGCGGCTCGGCGCTGTTCGAGAAGATCTGCGACCTGCCCGAATACTATCTGACCCGCACCGAAATCGCGATCCTCGACCGCTTCGCCGCAGACATTGCCACCCGCCTTGGCCCGCATTGCCGCCTAATAGAGCTCGGCAGCGGCGCCAGCCAGAAGGTGCGGATCCTGCTCGAGGCGCTCGACCGGCCGGCCGCCTATATCGCGGTCGACATCTCGCGCGAGCAATTGCGCAAATCGGCGGCGCGGCTCGCGGCCGATTTCCCGAAGCTGGCGGTAGTTGCCGTCTGCGCCGACTACACCCGCCCCTTCACGCTGCCGCCGCTTCCGGGACCCGAAGGCAAGCGGGTCGGGTTCTTCCCGGGCTCGACGATCGGTAATTTCGAGCCGCGGCAGGTCGTCAAATTTCTCGCCGATTGGGCGGCGCTGCTCGCGCCAGGCGGCGAGATGCTGATCGGCGCCGATCTGAAGAAGGATCCCAAGATCCTCAACGCTGCTTACAACGACAAGGCCGGGATGAACGCCGCGTTCAATCTGAACCTATTGGCGCGGATCAACCGCGAGCTCGGCGGCGACTTCGATCTCGACCGGTTCGCGCATGTCGCGTTCTATGACGAGGCGCAGGGGCGGGTGGAGCTGTACCTGAAGAGCCTTGTCGAGCAATCGGTGCAGGTCGCCGGTACGCGGTTCCGCTTCGGCGCCGGCGAGCTGATCCACACCGAGAATTCCTACAAATACGCGATCGACGAATTCCGCACCCTGGCGGCACAGGCCGGCTTCGAGCCGATCCACACCTGGACCGACCGCCACCAACTCTTCAGTGTGCACTACCTGCGCCGCGCGTAGAATCCCTCTCCCGCACCGCGGGAGAGGGTGGCGAGCGAAGCAAGCCGGGTGAGGGTGTCTCCGCTTCGCCCAATCTCTTGAGAATCGTCTCGATCACGCCTTCGGTGTTGCCGAGAATCTCGTTGTTCCAAAACCGCAACACACGCCAACCCTGCGCCTCAATGATTGCGGTGCGCCGAACATCATTCGGATTTTCTGCATGCTGCCCGCCATCAGCTTCGACGACCAGACGGTGCTTGGTGCACGCGAAGTCCACGATAAAGCCCTCGATTGGATGCTGGCGGCGAAAATTTGTAACCGGCCAAGCGTCGGCCGCGCAGCGCAAACCATAACCGCCTTTCCGCATCGGTTTGGCTTCTTCGTGAGCTCCGGGTTTGCTCGCTCTTCATCGCGCACCCTCACCCGGCCGCCGCTGCGCGGCGGCCACCCTCTCCCGCGGTGCGGGAGAGGGAATTATGCGGTTACGCCGTCGCGGCGCCGTCGACGGGGAGCGCGGCGCCCGACACGAAGGAGGCCTCGTCCGACAACAGGAACAGCGCGGCGTTGGCGATCTCCTCGGGTTTGCCGGTGCGGCGCATCGGGATCTGCTGGCTGCGCCGAATTATCAGCGCCTCCTTGTCCTCTTCGCCCGGCGCTTGTTGCTGGTCTGGCCGCGCCACAAAGACGCGCAGCATCGGCGTGTCGATCGGCCCGGGACAGATCGCGTTGACGCGGATCTTGTCGGGCGCCAAGCGCTTGGCCAGCGCGCGCACAAACCCGATGACGCCGAATTTCGCCATCGAATAGATCGGGCTGAACTGCGACCCGACCAAGCCGGAGGTCGAAGCTGTGAAGAGGAGCGCGCCGCCGCCACGCGCGCGCATCTCGGGGATGGCGGCCTCGGTCGTCACCAACACGGTGCGCAGATTGAGATCCATCGCCAGCTCGTAATCGGCCATGTCGATGCCCTCGATCGCGGCCGGGCCGGGGTGGCCGACATGGCGAGCGCGCGCCCGCCGGCTGCGGTGATCTCGGCGACGATCCTCTCGACACCCGCCTGATCGATATCCGCGACCCCGACCGCGGCGCCCTCGCGCGCGAAACGCAGCGCGCCGGCGCGCCCCATGCCCGACGCCGCTGCCGTGACAATGCCGACCTTGTTCGCTAGGCGCATGCTGTCCTCCTCTCAAACAGCAGGAACGTTATTTGACGCAAAGGACGCGAAGGGTTCGCAAAGGACGCGATGGAAATTCACGTTTGCGTCCTTCGCCTGTCCTTCGCGCCTTTGCGCTAAAGCATTCTATTTGTTACGCCGCGATGCCCTTGCCCTCGTAAAGCGAATCGAAGGCGGCCTCGTAGGTGTCGCGGATCGCGTGGCGGCGGATTTTCAGGGTCGGCGTCATCTGCGCGTTGTCGATGCTGAAGGGTTCGTGCGCGATCAAGAAACGACGCACCCGCTCGATCGGCGCCAGCTCGCCATTCACCCGTGCGACGACATCGCCCATCGCTTTATGAAAGCCGGGATTGCCGGCCAGCGCTGGCAGATTGCCGGTCGCGCCATGCTCCCTCGCAAAGCCGGCGGCGAATTCCGGGTCGGGCACGACGACCGCGACGAGATACGGCCGGCGGTCGCCGAACACCATCGCCTGGGCGATCTCCGGCGCCAAGGTCAACGCGCCCTCGACCCTGAGCGGCGAGATCATGTCGCCGCCCGAATTCTTGATAAAATCGCGCTTGCGGTCGGTGATGTGCAGATACCCGTCGGCGTCGAGATGCCCGATATCGCCGGTGTGCAGCCAACCATCCGCCAAAGTGCGCGCCGTCGCCTCGGGGTCGTTCCAGTAGCCCTTCATGACATTGTCGCCGCTGACCAGGATCTCGCCGTCCTCGGCGACCTTCACCTCGACCCCGTCGAGCGGCGGCCCGACGCTGTCGATCCGGATATGGCCGGGCGGGTTGCAGGCGATGACCGGCGCCGCCTCGGTCTGGCCGTAGCCCTGCAGCAGCTCGACGCCGAGCGCGAGGAAGAAGCCTCCAATCTCCGGGTTAAGCGGCGCCCCGCCCGAGATCATCGCCTTCAAGCGTCCGCCAAACCGGGCCCGCACCTTATCGCGCACCAGCCTGTCGAGCAGCGGGTCAAGTACACGGTCCCCGAGCGACAGCCCTTCGCCGGCCAGGCGCTTGCGGCCAATCATGACGGCGCGCTCGAACAGCTTCCGCTTCCGCCCATGCTCGCGTAGGATGCCGCGCTGGATGCGCTGGTGCATCGTCTCGTAGAGCCGCGGCACCGCGGTCATGATCGTCGGCCGCGCTTCGAGCAGGTTGGCCGCCAGCGTGTCCGCGCCCTCGGCGAAATAGATCTCCGCGCCGATCGAGATCGGGAACATCATGCCGGCGGTGTGCTCATAGGAATGCGACAGCGGCAGAAACGACAGGAACACCTCGTCGCCAAGGCCGAGCATTTCGAGCAGCCGGTAGGCGCCGCGGCAATTGCTGATGATGTTGAGATGCGTCAGCAGCACGCCTTTCGGTGTGCCGCCGGTCCCCGAGGTGTAGATGATGCAGGCGATGTCCTCGGGTGTCAGCGCGGCGACCCGCTCCGCCACTATTTCGATCCCGCCGGTGCCGGCGTCGAGCGCTTCCTGCCAGCCATGCACCGGGAAAGGCGTGGTGAAATCGCCGGCCGGCTCCATCGCGATCGCAAATTTGACGCTCGGCGTCTGCGCCGCCGCCGGCAAGACCCGCGCTGCCAAAGGCGCGGTCGAGACGATCACCGCATGCGCGCCACTGTTGCCGAGGACATGCCGGTGGTCATTGCCGGTATTGGTCACATAGGCCGGCACGGTGATCGCGCCGGCGCTGGTGATCGCGAGATCAGCGATGATCCATTCCGGACGGTTTTCCGACACCAGCGCGACCCGGTCGCCCGGCTGAATGCCATAGCCGACCAGCGCCCGCGCCAATCGGGTGACCGTGCTTTCCGCCTCGGCCCAGCTCAGCGACCGATATTTTCCGTCGTGCTTCGCCCACAGGAACGGTCGCGGCGCGCGCTGCCGCGCGGTGGCGAAAAACATGGCCGGCAGGCTGCGGCAGCTCGCGTAATCCATCGCTCGAAAGTCCTTGTTGCCCCGTGAAGCGCGTTCGGCGTTTTCCGCCCCGATCCCCGCCCCATATTAGGCGGCATGATAATGGAATTGTCGGGGCAAGGCGCAATGGTTCGCATCCCACCCAACCGCAGTCCCGGCGAAAGCCGGGACCCATTCTTCCGCTGCTCCTGCTGCTGATCGGTGGGTCCCGGCTTTCGCCGGGAGGTCGTGATTTAGCGCCGACGAGGTGACATGACTGCTACGATGAATCCTGTAGGCGCGCCGCAGCCAGTAGCCACAACGACGCTCGGGCCGCTCCCCGAATGGGACCTCGGCGATCTCTATCCCGGGCGCGACAGCCCGGAGCTGGCGTGGGACCTCGCCGATCTCGCTGCCACGGCCAAAGCCTTCCGCGAACGCTATGAGGGTTGCCTCCCCGGTTTGTCGGGCGGCCAGCTCGGAGGTGCGATTGCCGCATTCGAACGATTGCAGGAGGTCGCCGGCCGCATCATCAGCTATGCGGAGCTGACCCGCGCTGGCAATGTCGCCGATCCCCAGATCGCGCAATTCTTTCAGACCACGCACGAGCGCATCAACGCAATCTCGACCGAGCTCTTGTTCTTCACCCTCGAGCTCAACCGCATCGAGGACGCCGCGCTCGACGCCAAGCTGGCCGATCCGGCGCTCGCGCATTACCGGCCGTGGCTGCGCGACGTGCGCGCAATGCGCCCCTACCAGCTCAGCGATCAAGTAGAAAAGCTGCTGCACGAGAAATCGGTCGCTGGCCGCAATGCCTGGACGCGGCTGTTCGACGAGACGATTGCCGATCTGCGCTTCCCGTTCCGCGGCCGCGAATTGACCGAGCCCGAGGCGATGCACCTGCTGTCCGACCGCGACGGCGCGGTACGCAAGGAGGCGGCGCTCTCGATCGGCGAGGTGTTCGGCCGCCACGCGCTCCTGTTCGGGCTGATCACCAACACGCTCGCCAAAGACAAGGAGGTCGAGGACCGCTGGCGCGGTTTCCCGCGACCGATCTCGTCGCGCAACCTGTCGAATTTCGTCGAGGACGAGGTCGTCGACGCGCTGATTGCCGCGGTGCGCGCCAGCTATCCCGAGCTGTCGCACCGCTATTACCGGTTGAAGGCGCGCTGGTTCGGCGTCGAGAAATTGCCGTTCTGGGACCGCAACGCACCGCTCCCTGAGGATGATGACCGCACCGTTGTCTGGTCCGAGGCGGAAGCAACCGTGCTCTCCGCCTACCGCGCCTTCTCGCCCGAATTGGCAGCGATCGGCGAGCAGTTCTTCGAGCGGCGCTGGATTGACGCGCCGGTGCGGCCGGGCAAAGCGCCCGGCGCCTTCGCACACCCGACGGTCCCGAGCGCGCACCCCTATCTGCTGCTGAATTACCAGGGCCGGTTGCGCGATGTGATGACCCTGGCTCATGAGCTCGGGCACGGCGTGCACCAGGTGCTGGCGGCGGGGCAGGGGGCGCTGATGGCCGACACGCCATTGACCCTCGCCGAGACTGCATCGGTCTTCGGCGAGATGCTGACCTTCCGCGCCCTCTTGGCGCGCGAGACCGAGCCGAAGCGACGCCGGATCATGATCGCCGGTAAGGTCGAAGACATGCTCAACACGGTCGTGCGCCAGATCGCCTTTGCGACGTTCGAGAGCCGCGTTCACGACGAGCGGCGAGCCGGCGAGGTGACCGCCGAGCGGATCTGCGAGATCTGGCTGGAGGTGCAGGGCGAGAGCCTCGGCCCGGCATTGTCGCTCGATGACCCCTACCGCTATTACTGGACCTATATCCCGCATTTCATCCATTCGCCGTTCTACGTCTACGCCTATGCCTTCGGCGATTGCCTGGTGAACTCGCTCTACGCCGCGTATGAGGACGCGCACCAGGGATTCGCCCAGCGCTACCTGCAGCTGTTGCGCGCCGGCGGCACGCTGCGTCACCGCGAGCTCCTCGCGCCCTTCGGCCTCGATGCCGCCGACCCGGCCTTCTGGTCCAAAGGCCTCGGCGTCATCCGCGGCTTTATCGACGAACTCGAATCCCTCTCCCGCACCGTGGGAGAGGGTGGCGAGGCCAAAGGGCGAGCCAGGTGAGGGTTTCCCGCTGGCGAACCAGTGCAGTACGGTTGGGCGTCCCTTCGAGACGCGCCCTCGGACGCTCCTCAGGATGAGATAGATTTTTGATGGTATCACGGAAAGACCTCATCCTGAGGAGCCCGCGCAGCGGGCGTCTCGAAGGACGCACCGACGCGGCTCCAGCCAAATGACCGACGACGACAGCTTCACCGGTCGGGTACGCCGCTACGCGCGGGTCGGGAGCGCGATGGGCGGCCTGGCGGCGCGGCTCGCCGGCGAGCGCTATCTCGGCTTCGCGATCGACCGCGAGCGCCATGCCGCCGATTTGAAGGCGGCGCTCGGCGGCATCAAGGGCCCACTGATGAAGGTGGCGCAACTCCTCGCCACGATCCCCGAGGCACTCCCGGAGGAATATGTCCGCGAGCTGATCCAGCTGCAGGCCGACGCGCCCGCGATGGGCTGGCCCTTCGTGCGCCGCCGCATGCAGGGCGAGCTCGGGCCCGACTGGCAGCGCCGCTTCAAGAGCTTCGAGCATGTCGCCGCGCGCGCCGCATCGCTCGGTCAGGT
>VAZR01000241.1 GCA_005888515.1 Alphaproteobacteria bacterium
GGATGGGCGGCGATCTTGCTACCGATATTGACCGGGATTAGCGCGGCGCAGGAATCTTCGACCCCGGCAATGATCGGGGCCGCGCTGGGGCTGTTGGGCTCGACCGCGGTAATCGGGATTCAGATCGGCACCGCTCGGCATTTCAAGATCTCGCCGCTGTTCGGCTTGCTGTTTCCCTTCGCCTATACGGCCATTGCCGCGTTGGCCTGGCGCAGCTTCATGCTGCGCCGCGCCGGGCGGGTTACCTGGAAAGGCAGAACCTACGCACTCCAGCGCAAAGCCTCCGCCGGACGGCCGTGAGGTCGTCCGCGTCCACCGTCAAGGCGGCCGGGAGACACGGGCCGCCACCGCAGGCGTGCGTTCGCGGGTCGGAGGCTGGCCGATCGTCGCCGCGCTCGCGGTCATCGCAATCATTCTCTACGCGGTCCGGTACGCACTGTTGCCGTTTGTCTTCGCGGCGGCGATCGCCTTTGTCACCGATCCGCCGATCGTTGCCGTGCAGCGGCGCAGCGGTCTGCCCCGGTGGGTCGTCGCCGCACTAGCCTATGCCGTATTGCTTCTGGTCGTGGGCGTGCTCGGCTACGCGATCGGTGCCCAAGTGGCGCGCGACCTGCTGCAGCTTGCGGAACAGGCGCCGACGATGACCGGCAATTTGATCGAACAAGCGGCCGGACCAAACGGGATCGTGCTGTTCGGCGCGACCTATACGGCCGACGACATCTTGGACGCGATCGCGGCGGGGATCCGAGAGTTGATTGCGGCCGGCATCGTCGCGCGCGCCGGAGGCTTGACGCTCGGCGCGCTGTTCGCGCTCGCTCTGACCTTTGTGCTAGCGCCTTATTTCATGATCTCGGGTCCGCGGCTGGTGGCCGGCACGATCTGGCTGATCCCGCCCGAGCGGCGGCATTCGGTCCTGGACTTGCTGCCGAAGATCGTGCCGATGCTGCGGCGGTACCTGATCGGGATCGCCCTCGTCGTGATCTATGCCAGCATCGTGGCCTGGATCGGGTTCGGGCCGATGTTTCACCTGTCGAATGCGGTCTTGCTGGCGATCACCGTCGGCATCTTGGAGCTGGTGCCCGTCATCGGGCCGCTATCTTCGGCGATTCTGGTCGGGATCGTCGCGCTGCAGCAGCAGAGCCTCCAAGCCGCCATTCTGCTGGTCGGCTTCGTCATCGTGCTGCGATTGTCCATCGATAATCTGGTCGGGCCGCTGGTGCTGGGTTCAGCAACGCGGCTGCATCCGGTCGTGATCATCGCCGGGTTCACCTGCGGCGCGATGCTGTTCGGCATCGTCGGGCTGCTGCTCGCCGTGCCGACAGCGGTATGCATCAAGATCGCGCTCGAACACTGTTACGCCGAGCCGGTCAAGCCCGCGGAGGGCTGAGCCGCGCGACGGTTTGGCTTCAGCCGGGCGGTTTGGCTCTAGTTCGAACCGATTACGATCCTCTCCCGGCCGCATACCGAACACAGACTGAAGCTTCGCTGGAAGGAGGCAGAGTCCGCAAGCGCGCTCACGACCTGCTGAACCTCGTGCCGGCTATCAAGCGCAAGGTTCGATGCAAGGCAAGTATTGCAGTAGGTATTCCCCCGGTTTGCGAGCAATACGTTAGCTACTCGATCGGTCCCATCCATGATGTCCCCCGACCCGCTATCATGTTGCTTGAGGGCTTATACTTTGATCGAGTCCGCACGGGCTGTGACATTTTCATATCCTGGTTCGATACACGTCGCGCGATGGTTTAGTTTTTAGCTAAAATAAGTACCCATCGCACTCATAAGCTTTGGCGTCGCGATCTCGCGCTTGCCGCTGTTCGGAGCTGCGGGTCGCTCACAAATGTCCCAATCCAGGAGCAACTCCGCAGCCCAGGATGGCGCGCTAGATGTGAAGAACTCGGATGAAACGCGTGGCCCCGCTCCGCGCTGAGCATTGGCGCGAGATGGCTGCGCATTTCCGCTCATTGGCCGAGTCGGAACCCCTGGCCAGTCTCCGACGGCATCTCCGGCGGTTGGCCGCGGAGTATGACGAAGTGGCGTCCGAACTGGAGGCCTCGCGAGGCGGCGCCGCCGCTATGGAAAACGCCTGGATTAGGACGGCCGGCGCCGCGCGGAGCTTCGCTCTAAACGTGGACCTTGGCCTCTCTGACGTTGCCGAACAGCACCCAGCGCGTGCCGTCGAACTTGCCCATCTGCATCTGCTTCAGCGGATACCAGTCGGTCGGGGTGGTGTTCACTTTGATCCCGGGCAGCGCCATCGGTAGCGCGAGGTCTTTGATGTTCGATGCCTGCTTCATGATGTTGGCCCGCGTCAGCTCGTCGCCGCACTGCTTGAGCACCTGCATCAACGTCTGGGCAACGCTGTAGCCGTACACGTTGCCGGCATCCGTCTTGTCGCCGTCGGGATAGTATTTATCCATGAAAGCGACCCACTCCTTGTAGCCCGCATCGTCCTTCCAGGTCGGGTCCGTTGGATCCTTGATGTAGAAAGTCGAGACGATGTCCTTCGCGTTTTCGAGCCCGGCGGGCTTCAGCGTGGCGCCGACCGAGTTTGCGACGCTGTTCAGCAGGTGCAGCGGCTTCCAGTCGATCTCGGCCATCTTGCGGATCGACTGCGCCGCGAATTTCGGGATCGTAACGTTGAAGAACACATCGGCGCCCGAGGATTTGAGGCTGACGATCTGGGAATCGATCGTTGGGTCGGTGACCTCGTAAGGCACCTCGGAGACGATCATCGACTTCGCCTTGTCACCGAGCCCGTCCTTGAAGCCCTTGACGTAGTCCTTGCCGTAATCGTCGTTCTGGTACAGCACGCCGACCTTGGCGCTCGGCCGCTCTTCCAGCAGGTAAGAAACAAAGATCTGGGCTTCGCTCTGGTAGTTCGGCTGCCACCCCATCGTCCACGGGAAGTGCTCGGGATCGCCCCATTTGGTGGCGCCGGTCGCGACAAACAGCTGCGGCACCTTCTTCTGGTTGCAGTATTTGTGAATCGCGCTGTTGGGCGGCGTGCCGAGCGTGTTGAACAGGAAGAGGACCTCGTCGCTCTCGACCAGCTTGCGGACCTGCTCGACCGTCTTCGGCGGGCTGTACCCGTCGTCATAGGAGATGAAGTTGATCTTACGGCCGTTGATGCCGCCCTGTTCGTTGATCATGTTGAAGAAGGCGGTCTTGACCTTGCCGATCGTCCCGTAGGAAGAGGCCGGGCCGCTATACGGGCTGGTGTTGCCGATCTTGATCTCGGTGTCGCTGGCGCCGGTGTCGTATTTCTTCGCGGCATAGGCAGGCAGCGGTAATGACGCAAGCGCCAGCGCGCCCGGCGCGGCGACGATAACGGAGCGGCGGGTAATCTTTTTCATGGCGATCTCCGTTCAGAGCGGTTGATCCAGGTTTGCCGTGCTTTGGCCGATTGCGCAGCGGCAAGCCGCGCGAAACCGGCGGCGCCCGAGGGCATCACATAAATCACAAGCAGCATTATCAGCCCATAGACGGCGCCGGACAGGCCTGTCGAGATGCTCTCGGCGATATTGGGCACATAGAGGACGAACAACCCGCCGACGATGCTCCCGGGGATCGAGCCGACACCGCCGATTACGAGACCGACCAGAAACGACACCGACAACAGAAAATTGAAGCTGTCCGGTGCGACGAACTGCACGACAATGGCGCCGAGCGCGCCGGCGATCCCGGTGTAGAGCGCGCTGACGCCGAAGGTCAGCGTCTTGTATAGCGCCGTGTTGACGCCCATCGAAGCGGCCGCGATCGGATGATCGCGGATCGCCATGATCGCCCGCCCGGAGCGGCTGTGCACGAGGTTCCACGCCGCGGCCATCAGCAACAGCAGAACTGCGAGCGTGAAGTAGTAGAGCCATTGGTCGGGATTGAGCGGCAGGCGCAGCGGCGCATCGGGCTTTATCAGAGCGATTCCTTGCACGCCGCCGGTCAGCGGCTCCAGCGGCCCGAATTTCAGGATCTGCGGCATCGCCGTCGCCAGCGCGAACGTGGCAAGCGCCAGATAAAGGTTTTGCAGCCGCAGCGCCGGCAGCCCGAACAGAAAACCGACGACGAAGCACACAACACCGGCCGCGGGCAGCGTGTAGAAATACGCAACATCCCAATGATCCATCAGGATCGCCGCGGTATAGGCGCCAATGCCATAGAACGCGCTGTGGCCAAGCGAGAACTGGCCGTTGAAGCCGGTCAGCAGGTTGAGCCCGAGGATCGCCAAGCCGTACACCATGACCAGCGTGAGCTGGAACAGCACGAAATTCGTCGCCACCAATGGCAACAGCGCGGCCAGCACCGCGGCGGCAAGCGCCCAGACATAACGGGGAGTCGCGCGAGCAGTCGCCGCGCTGCCGACGCTCGCCTCGGCCGCGTCGAACGGAACGCTCTGCTTGGTGGCGATGTCGTCCGGTGCGCTCATACCCGGCTCACAACGCTACGCCCGAACAAACCACTCGGGCGAACCAGCAGCACGGCGACGATCATGATCAGGGCGATCGTCAGCTTCAGCTCGCGTCCGAAATAAGGAATGAACGTGCCGGCGAGGTTCTCGATCACCCCGACCGCGAAACCGCCGAGGACGGCACCTCCGGGGCTGCTCAACCCGCCGAGCACCGCGCCGGCAAAGCCGTAAAGCAGCACGCCCAGCATCATATTCGGTTCGAGAAACACGACCGGCGCGATCAGCATGCCGGCAACCGCCCCGATGGAGGCCGACATGCCCCAACCGAGCGCGATCATCCAGCCGACCCGAATGCCGACGAGCCGCGCCGAAGCCGGGTTGGCGGCGGCGGCGCGCATCGCCAGCCCCAGGCGCGAACCTCGGAAGAACAGATAGAGCAGGATCAGAATGAGCAGCGTGACGCCAATCATGCCGGCGTCGTGGGTGCTGATCAGATGGCCGCCGAACAGAGGTCCGCGCCCGAACGGCGTCGGAAACTCCTTGATCGTGAAATTCCAGATCTCGCCGGCGGAGCTGTTCAAGATCCCAAACAGGGCGATGAACGCAACGAGCTGCGTCAGAACTGGCGCATTGTGGATTGGCCTAAACAGGATGCGCTCGATTGCGATGCCGCCGACAAACGACACCGCGACCACCGCGACAAAGGCGCCCCAATACGGCACCCCCCACTGGATCAGCTGCCAGGCGATGAAGGTCGAGAACATCGCCATCTCGCCCTGGGCAAAGTTGAGATGATCGATCGCCTGGTAGATCATCACGACGGCCAGCGCCATGCAGGCATAGATCGCGCCGGTCGCCAGCCCCGCCATGACCTGCTGCAGCAGCAATTCCACCGCTAATACCCCAGATAGGCGCGGCGGACGCCTTCATCGGCGCCGATCACCGCCGCCGGGGCATCCATGACGATATGCCCGGTTTCGAGGAGGTAGGCGTGCTCTGCGAGTTCGAGCGCCAAGGCGGCATTCTGCTCGACGACCAGCATCGCGACGCCGGTCTCGCGATTGACCTCGCGCAGAATGTCGAACAGCTCCTCGACGATCAGCGGCGCGAGGCCGAAGGACGGCTCGTCGAGCAGCATCAGCCGGGGGCGCAGCATCAGGGCGCGGCCGACCGCCAGCATCTGCTGCTCGCCGCCCGACAATGTGCCGGCCTGCTGCCGGCGCCGCTCCTTGAGACGCGGGAAATGGGCGTACACCCGTTCGATATCGGCGGCGATCTCCGTCTTGTCGCGGCGGGTCATAGCGCCGAGTTGCAAATTCTCCTCAACCGTGACGCGCAGGAACGTGCCGCGTCCTTCCGGTACATGCGCGATGCCGAGCCGCACGATGTCCTCGGTCGCCCAGCCGGCGATCGCCTTGTCGTCAAAGCGGATCTCGCCATTCGTCCGCACCATGCCGCATAGCGCGCGCAATACGGTCGTCTTGCCCGCACCATTGGCGCCGAGAAGCGTGCGGATGTGACCCTCGCCAATGTCGAAGCTGACGCCGTAGAGCGCCTGGTTCTCGCCATAGAAGGCGTTGATGCTTCGGACCTT
>VAZR01000242.1:0-10639 GCA_005888515.1 Alphaproteobacteria bacterium
GGCGCCGAGCGAAACTACACCGGCTACTGCAATCCCGAATTCGACAAGCTGGTTGATCGACAATCGGTCGAGCCGGACATCGCGAAGCGGCGCCAATTGGTCTGGCAGATCGAGCGAATGCTCGCCGAGGATACGGTACGCCCGGTCATCTTCTACACCCGCGCGGCAAGCTGCTGGCTGCCGCGGGTCAAAGGCTTGACGATTATGGTCAACAGCCTGTTCAACGGGTGGCGGTTCGAAGACCTCTGGCTAGACCAATAGCAGCGCGCCGATCGAACCATGCGCAGGGAGAAAACGTAATGGGTCATTTCGGACGATTTGTTGCGTTCGGGCTGCTCGCCGCCATCTCGGCCGCGCCGGCGCTGGCTCAAAAGGCGGGCGGCGTCCTGCGGATCCCGTTCGTCACCAGCCCGGCCTCGATGTCGATCCACGAGGAATCGACGATCGCCGCGCTGGGCCCGATGATGGGGGTGTTCAACAATTTGATCATGTTCGATCAGCATGTGCCGCAAAACAGCCTCTCCTCGATCGTGCCCGATCTGGCCGAGAGCTGGAGCTACAGCGAAGACGGCAAATCGCTGACCTTCAAATTGCGCCAGGGCGTCAAATGGCATGACGGCAAACCCTTCACCGCCAAGGACGTCAAATGCACCTGGGAGTTGATCGCCGGCACCGCGCCCGACAAGCTGCGGGTCAATCCGCGCAAATCCTGGTATCGCAATCTGGAGTCGGTCAGCGCCGATAATGATTACCAGGCGACCTTCAACCTGAAACGGCCGCAGCCGTCATTCATCGCCTTGCTCGCCTCGGGGTGGTCGCCGATCTATCCCTGCCACGTGCCGGCGCGCGACGTGCGCCTGAAACCGATCGGCACCGGCCCGTTCAAGTTCGTCGAGTTCAAGCCGAACGAGTCGATCAAGGTCGTCAAGAACACCGAGTATTGGAAGAAGGACCGGCCGTATCTCGACGCGATCGAGTACACCTTCATCGCCAATCCCTCGACCGCGATCCTAGCGTTTGCCGCCGGCAATTTCGATCGCTTCGCGCAAGGCATCCTGTCATTGCCCTTGATGAAGGAATTGAAAAACCACGCGCCCCATGCGGAGTGCGTGACCGTACCGTGGAACATTCCCCGCCAGCTGATCGTCAATCGCGACAAGCCGCCGTTCGATAACGCGGAACTGCGCCGAGCCATGGCGCTTACCCTCGACCGCAAGGCCTTTATCGATATCATCAGCGACGGCGACGGATCCATCGGGGGCGCGATGATGCCGCCGCCTGCGGGCGCCTGGGGCATGCCACGCGAAGTCTTATACACGCTGCCGGGCTACGGCCCCGACGTACAGAAAAACCGTGCCGAGGCGCGCGAGATCATGAAGAAGCGCGGCTATGGGCCGGACAAGCGGCTGCCGGTAACGGTAACGACCCGCAATGTGTCGGCCTATCGCGATCCTTCGGTGCTGCTGATCGATCAGCTGAAGGAGATCTACATCGACGGCACCCTGAAAGCGATCGACACGACGCAATGGTACCCGACGGTGATGCGCAAGGATTACGCCGTCGGCCTAACCGTCAGCGAAAATGGACTCGACGATCCGGACCAGCAATTCTACGAGAACTTCGCCTGCGGCGCCGAGCGCAACTACACCGGTTATTGCAGCAAGGAAGTCGACGAGCTGGTCGATAAGCAGTCGATGGAAGCCGACAACGACAAGCGCAAACGCCTGGTCTGGGAAATCGAACGGAAGCTGGCCGAAGACGGCGCGCGGCCAGCGATTTTTTATCCGACCTCGGCCGCCTGCTGGCAGCCCTACTTCAAGGGGCACACGATGATGGTCAACGGCAACTACAACGGCTGGCGCCTCGAAGACGCGTGGCTCGACCGCTGACCAAGATTATTGCGGCGTGGCAGCGGCAACGACTGCTGTTTCGCTGCTGGCGCTGCGGCTCCGGGCCGGCGTCGCGGCCACGGATTGTTCCGCTGCCGCCTTGCGCGGCCGGCTGGTACGACGCGGTGCCCCGCCCGGCCCCGCTTCCTCTGCCGCAATCTCGCGCTCGGCGCGGTGCCAGTGGTCTTCATGGCGGCCGTGGCGATGGCCCTCCGATTGCCATATCGCGTAGGCGCGCTGTTTGATCCGCTCTTCCCGATCCGATCGCATCCCTGCCTCCTCGCTCGCATCGTACCTTCCCTGGCCGCCGGCAATCTTAGCCGCGTCCTGTTAAACGGCAATCCGGCCATCCCGTTTCAGCGATGGTCGGCTTGCCGCAGCGCGCCCAGGGCTCCTAGGATGATAGTCCGACCAGAGCGCAGGACATCGCGATGCCCCATGTGACCACCGACGACGGCGTGCGGCTCCATTACGAGGAGGCCGGATCCGGTTACCCGATCGTGTTCGTGCACGAATTCGCCGGTGATTGGCGCAGCTACGAGACGCAGCTCCGCTTCTTCTCGCGGCGCTATCGGTGCATCGCCTTTAACGCGCGCGGCTACCCGCCCTCCGACGTGCCGGAGGATTGGACGCGCTATTCGCAGGAACGGGCGCGCGACGATATCCGCGACGTGCTCGACGGGCTGGGGCTCGCGAAGGCACATATCGTCGGGATCTCGATGGGCGGGTTTGCCGTGCTGCATTTCGGCTTTGCCTATTCTGACCGCGCCAGCTCGCTCGTCGTCGCCGGGTGCGGCTATGGTGCGCAGCCCGAAAAGCGGCAGCAATTCCAGGAGGAGACCGCCCGCACCGCGGCGCAGATCGAAAGCAAGGGGATGGTCGAGGTCAGCAAGACGTACGGCGCCGGTCCCACCCGGGTGCAGTATTTGAACAAGGATCCGCGCGGCTACGCCGAATTCCTTGCGCAGCTCGCTGAGCATTCCTCGAAAGGCGCGGCCAATACGATGCGCGGCGTGCAAGGACGCCGGCCGTCATTATGGGAATTGACCGATCAGATGAAGCGGCTCGAGGTGCCGACCCTGATCGCCAGCGGTGATGAGGACGATCCCTGCCTCGACCCGGGCATACTGATGAAGCGGCTGATCCCGACCGCCGCACTCGTGCTTTTTCCCAATACCGGGCACGCGCTCAACATCGAGGAGCCCGATCTGTTCAATCGGACGCTTGCTGATTTCTTCCACCAGGTCGAGAGCGGCCGCTGGCCGCGCCGCGACCCCCGCTCCATGACCGGCTCGATTTTGGGGATGTGACGGCTCTCGGGCCGGCAATAGCTGTCATTGCGAGCGCAGCGAAGCAATCTCCCGCCGGCTTGGCTAATCCGATGGGGATTGCTTCGTCGCTGCGCTCCTCGCAATGACAGCGAGTGGCGTTACTCCGCCGCGGTGACCTGCTGCGGCGCCTGCCGGGTCAGGGGGGCGGCGGGCGTTTCGATCTTGTAGAGCCGCGCGCAATTGTCCCACATGATCTTGCGGCGCTGCTCGTCTTTGAGCGGCAGCCCGAGGAATTGCTCGATCGCCTCGGGGAAGGCGCCGTCGGAATGCGGGTAGTCGCTCGACACGACGAAATACTCCGCACCCATCTGGTTGACGACGTCTACCGCCGGCTCCTCGTCCACATCGAGTGCGATATAGCATTGCCGGCGGAAATACTCGCTCGGCAGCATTGACAGCGAGCGCTCGCAGCCCGGGCCGAACTTCTCCCACTGGTCGTCCAAGCGCCACAGCCACCAGTAGAGCCAACCGGCGGTGCCTTCGAGAAAGGCGGCACGCAATTTCGGATGGCGCTCCATGATGCCGCCGGTCGTCATGCTGGCGATCGCCCCCATCAATTCGACCGGATTGCGGATCGCATGCGCGATCGGATGGAAATTGGCGTGGCCGACAAAGCGCCGCCCGGCATCATCCTTCAGCGCGGTGTTGCCGGTCGGGTGGAAGCCGATCGGCACATCGAGCTCCTCCAGGAGCTCCCATAGCGGCTCGCAGGCCTCATCATGCAGAAGCTGGCCGTTGACCGGGTTTGGGGTGCCGACCACGGCCACCGCGCCGAGTTCGGTGACGCAGCGTCGCGCTTCCTCGACAGCGCTGGACACATCGTGCATCGCGACCTGGGCGGCGAATTTGAGACGTTGCGGGTCGGTCTTGCAGTAATCCGCGGCCCAGTTGTTGTAGGCGCGCGCCAAAGCGGCGGCGTAGTCGGGCTTCAGATCGTCATGGCACAGCACCTGGCGGCCGCGCGTGCCGTACATGACCGCGACGTCGATGCCCTCGATGTCCATCGCGGTCAGCGTCGAGGAGGCATCGAAGCCGCGCGCCCGCGCCACCTGGAAGTGCGGGTGGCGGGCGCGGCTGCGGCGGCGCAGTTCGCGGCTCGACACCGTGGCGCCGGTCTGCCCGGCATGCGCCGGGATCGCCAGCCCCTGGATCTCCATGCCCATGATGTTGTCGGCGTTGCCCTTGTCGTCCTTGTTCTCCCCGAGCTTCGCCTGATGCGCGCCGAAGAAGCGCGGCGGGTTCTGGCGGTAGGGCTCGTCGAGATAGCGCGCCCATAAATCGTCGGGCTCCATCATGTGAAGATCGCTATCCATGATCAGGTAGCCGTCGCGTGCCATGTCTGTCCTCCCAAAACTCGGATTATCGATCGCGGTCCCGTGCTATTCGACGGGAACAAAGATGCAGTGGCGGATCTTGCCCTCGACCGCCTTCGACAGGTGCCCCTTGCCGGTGGTGTCCTCGACCAGGATCACTTCACCGGCGCCGATCACCCGCGCCTCGCCGTCGCTCGCAGTGATCTGCACCCCGGCATCGAGATTGATGATGTATTGCCGGCGCGGCGCCGGGTGCCAGTCGAGATCGTAATCCGGCTGCACCTCGCGGAAGATGATGCCGGCAGCGGGCAGCCGCTTCGACAGCTTGCCGGCGCGGCTCTCCTCGACCCATTCGACCTCGATGTCGCGAAAATGCGATTGGCCCTGGGCATCGGTATAAAGGTTGTGAATCCGCATCGGCGCCTCCTCCGGCTTGGCTGAGGCGCGATTGTAGCGGCGGCGCCGGCTGCGGCGCCAGCGCGATCAGGCGATGCGGATCAGCGCGGCACGGGAGGCGGCGGGTTTGCAGCAGCCGGCGGCGAATAGCCCGGCGCGATGTAGGCCGGCTGCGAGTAGCTCGGGTTGGAATAGACCGGCGCATACCCCGGGCTCCGCGGGTAATAAGCGCCGGTGGGCGGATAGGGGTAGGGCACCGCGGGCGAGCCGTAATAGTAGCCGGGATAATAGGGGTAGAATGCGCCGCGGAACGGCGCGGTGACGATCGCGCCCACACCGCCGATAACCGCGGCCGCCGCACAGAATGGCCAGAACAGCGGAAACGGATTGCAGGGATACGGGTAAGGGTAATAGGGCTGCGCTTTTGCGGCCGAAACCGGCAGGGCGGCAAGCCCGGCGGCGAGAACGGCCGGTATCGCAATCCGCTGGAAACGCATCTCAGACCCTCCGCTAGCGATCTATCGCAATGAGTGTAAGCCGGCAGAATCGCGCCCATCCCCGGCCTGCATTGCTGACCGGACAACGCGTTGCTTGCGCCGCCCGATCCGCTTCACAATGATGCCGCAACAGCTCTCGGGAGGTCCAGGGATGGAATTCGGCAGCTTTATGGAATTCCCGCCGGTCGGCAACGGGCGCGAAAGCGCCGCCTTCGACCAGGCGCTCGCCGAGGTCGAGGCGGCCGAGGAATACGGTCTCGACGCGGTCTGGCTCGCCGAATTGCACGGCGCTCCCGAGCGCTCGGTGTTATCGGCGCCAATTATGCTGGCGAGCGCGATCGGTGCGCGCACCAGCCGGGTCAAAATCGGCATCGCAGTGCAGGTGCTGCCCCTGTCGCATCCGCTACGCCTCGCCGAGGAAGCCGCTACCGTTGACCAGATCAGCCATGGCCGGCTGATCTACGGCATCGGCCGCAGCGGCGTCGTACGCACCTATGAGGATTACGGCATCTCCTACGGCGAGAGCCGCGAGCGCTTTGCCGAAACCCTGGACATCCTGAAGCGCGCCTGGACCCAGCCGAGCTTTTCGTATGAGGGCAAGTACCACAGCTTCAACAACGTCTCGGTAACCCCGAAGCCGTACCAGCAGCCCTATCCGGAATTGCGCATGGCGGCGGCAACCCCGGAGACGTTTCCGCAGATCGGCCGGCTCGGTCTGCCGATCTTTGTCGCGGTCCGACAGGGGCCGTTCACGCAACTCGCCGGGCACATCAAGGCCTATCGCGACGCGTATGCGGCGGCGGGGCATCCCGGCCGTGGCCAGGTTTTCCTGCGCGTTCCGGCCTATCTCGCCGAAACCCGCGAGCGCGCCCGCGTCGAGGCCCGCGACAGCATCATGGGTTTTTTCCAGTACCAGGCCGAACTAGGGCGCGATTCAGCGCGCCGCGCCGGCGGCGATATCGCGGTGGAGCGGCTGCGCCGGGTCGAGCGGCTCGAGGCGCTGACCTATGACGAGGCGCTCGCCACCCAGCTTCTGGTCGACGATCCCGACGGCTTCACGGCGCGGCTGCGCGAGGTCGAGGACGAGATCGGTCTCGACGGCATCCTCGCCGAACTGAACTGCGGCGGCAAAATCCCGCAGGAGCGGGTGGTGAACGCGCTGCGCCTCCTCTGCAAAGAGGTCAAGCCTCGGTTCCATTGAGCAGCGGCACCTTTCGCGCGATCCGCAGACCGGTTCAGGCCTCCGGCGGAGTCGGCGGCGCGCCCAGGATCGTTCCGACCGGCAGATTGATCTCGGAAGATTTGACCTTGGCGCCCTCGCCGAGGCGCAGGCGCGAGACCTCGATAAAGCCGCCCTGCGCGTGGATACGCACGCCGTCGGGGCCGGTCGACACGACTTCGCCCAGCTTCTTGCCACGGACCGAGCCGAAGGTCGGCGCCATGATCTTCTTCGCGTCGAACAGATAGAGCTTCTGCTCGCCGGCCTCGGAATCGTTGTACGCAATCGATATCTCTGGCCGAAGCCAAAACTTGGCCTGGTATTCGCCGCGTTCAACATGAATGTGGGTCGGCTCCCGCGGATTGCCCTCGTTCGCACCGAAAGCCCCCGCTCCGGAAATTAACCGGCACGGTATGACAGAGGGATTTAGGCGTCCGGCTTGGGTGACGGTGCGCCCAAAATCGTGCCGACCGGCAGATTGATCTCGGAAAATTTGACCTTGGCGCCGTCGCCGAGACGCAGGCGCGACACCTCGATAAAGCCGCCCTGGGCGTGGATGCGGAGGCCATCGGGGCCGGCGGACACGACCTCACCGAGTTTCTTGCCGCGCACTGAGCCGAAGGTCGGCGCCATGATCTTCTTCGCGTCGAATAGATAGAGCTTCTGCTCCCCGAAGGTCGTCCAGGCGCCCGGCGCCGGGTTGCAGCCGCGGATCAAATCGTAGACGAAGTCGACGTGGTTGGCCCAGTTGATGCGCGCCTCGGCCTCGCGCACCCAGCCCTCATAGGTCGCCTCTTTCTCGTCCTGGGTCCATTCGGTGGCACGGCCGGCGGTGACCAGATCGGCGGCCTGCAACAGCGCCTCGACCCCGAGCGGGAAGATCTTGTCGAAATAGAGGGAAGCGGCGGTGTCATTCGGCCCGATCGGGATCCGCTTCTGCAGAATGATTGGTCCTTCGTCGAGTCCCGGGGTCGGGCGGAAGATCGTCAGCCCGGTCTCGCTGCGGCCGCGGATGATCGCCCATGGGATCGCGGCCGGGCCACGATGCAGCGGCAACAGCGACGGATGGAATTGGATCATGCCATGCTTCGGGATGGCGCAGAATTCCGGCGGCGCGAACAGCAGCACATAAGCCATGACCCCGATATCGGCATTGCAGGCCTTCAGCGCGTCCAGCGCTTCCGGTGCGGAGTATTTCGGGAAGCGGTGCACCGGCAGCTTTCTTTCCTCAGCGGCGACCACCAACGGATCGGGCCGCGAGCCTGGTTTTTCGGGTGCGGCGAAGACGCCGGCGATCGTATCGCCGCGCGCGACGAAGGCCTCCAGAACCGATTTACCGAATGCCTGCTGACCAACGATGACGACGCGCATATCGCCTCCCTAGGATCTCTCGGTGGCGCTCTGAGGGCAGAGTTCCACGACCCGCCGCCAGTCGGCAAGTGCGTCGCGATCTCGATGGTGCCGGCGAACGCGATCGGCTACGCTGGGAGCCCAGACGCAACTATTGCGATTGTCCTTCATGACCGGCATCAGAGCCAACTTGTCCGGCGCGCTGCTGCTCTCGTTGCTCGCCGGCTGCGTGCCAGTGTCCGCCGACAACGGCCGATTTCTCGTCTATTTCAACGAGTTCAGCGCCAATCTGACACCGGCGGCGCGCACCGTTCTCGCCGACGCGGCGCGGCAAGCGCGTGAGACCGGCACCCGCATGCTCCGGATCGAAGCGCGCGCCAGCGCCACTGGCTCCCCGGAGGCAAACCGGCGGCTCGCCGAGATGCGCAGCCAGGTGGTGGCCGACGAGCTCAGGGCCGACGGGGTGAGCCCGGCGATGCTGCGGCAGGTGCCGATCGGCCAGACCGGCTCCGGCGATCCGAGCGTCGCCGAGCGGCGCGTCGACGTCGTGCTGGAGCGGTAGCGTAGGCCGGCACAACCTGCCGTTGAGCCAGGTCGGAGCGTTTGCTGCATCTGCAGGAAATCTGCAGCAAAAATTCGCGCATTCGTTTTGCCTGGCCGGCGAACCCCGCGCGCCGCCTCGGTTTCGAACGGCTCCGTAATTTTGTGGCGTGCCGATTTACAGCAAATTCGCCGCTGCCTGTCGCTGTTGTGCCGGTTGCCATCTGGGATCATGCAAACGATGACATAGGAATGTGGCGTTTTTAGTGTCGACGTTGACCGCGCCGCGCGGTACCCGGTACAGCTAGTCGGCAACGGTTCCTGGGAGCCAACAACGAGGAGCCGGCAATGGCGGAAGCCGAACGTCCGAAAACAAGGCGCGGAACTAGCCGCAGCATTCCCGAACTCAGCATTGTCGCTCTCAAGCGTTCGGTTGCATGCAAAGGCGGCGTGGTGCCGGAAGGCGGCATTGGGACGGTGGTGCACGTCTATCGCGACGGCGAGCATTACGAGATTGAGTTTTCGGAGCCGTTCCCGTGTACGGTCACGGTTAGCGCTGAAGACATTCAGCCGGCATGAGCCCGCTCCCAAGGGCGGCGCATGCCACCCTGGCTGATGCGAAAATCACACAATATCTGCTGAATACCGCTCATCCGATCGGCGCCGCCAAGGCGGTGTTCTTCGCCTCGTTTGGCTTCTCTCTGGCAAATTGGGCCGAACTGAAAAAAGCGCTTCTGGATCATCCGTTACGCAATCCGGTCACGGACCGAAGAAGCGGCCCGTTTGGCGAGCTGTTCGAGGTCAGCTGTGCGTTGGCAACGCCGGACGGCCGAAATCCGTGTATCATTTCGGTCTGGCTTATCGAGCCGCCTAGTGCAAACCCAAGGTTTATCACCGCATACCCGAATCCCTGATCCGGTGCGTGACACCTGATTACGCCGGAACGGCGGCGAGGTCGAAGGCGGCGGCCATCAGCGCGCGGGTATAGGGGTGCTCGGGCGCGGTCATGACGCGCTCGGTGCTCCCCGCTTCGACGATCTCGCCATCCTTCATGACGAGGATCTCGTGCGACAGCGCGCGCACGACCTTGAGGTCGTGGCTGATAGCACCAGGGCGCGGGCGATCGCGACGCGCTGGCGCTGGCCGCCGGAGAATTCATGCGGGTAGCGCTCGGCCGCAGCCGGGTCGAGCCCGACTTCGGCAAGGGTCTCCTCGATCAATTGCCGCCGCTCCGCCTCGGTCGCGGTGAGATTGTGGACACGCAGCCCTTCGCCGACGATCTGCGCGATCGACAGGCGCGGCGACAGACTCGAATAGGGGTCCTGGAAGACCACCTGCATTTCGCGCCGCAACGGCCGCAGCCGCCGCTGTCCCTCATGCGCAATGTCGTGCCCGGCAAAACGGATGCCGCCCCCCATCTCCCCTTGGGCGTCGAGCAGCCGCAACAGCGCGAGACCGAGCGTCGTCTTGCCCGAGCCGCTCTCGCCGACGACGCCGAGAGTGGTCCCCCGCCTGACGACGAGTGAGACGCCATCGACCGCCTTCACATATCCGTCCACCCGGCGCAGCACTCCGCGCCGGATCGGAAACCAGACCTTGACGTCCTGGCCCTCGACCAGCTCGGCGACTGCGGGATTGGCCGGCGCCGCACGTCCCTTCGGCTCGGCCGCCAGCAGGCGGCGCGTGTAGGGATGGCGCGGATGGGCGAAGATCCCGGCGGCTGGGCCGGCTTCGACGATCTCGCCGGCCGTCATGATGCAGACCTGATCCGCCATCTTTCGGACGATCGTCAGGTCGTGGGTGATCAGCAGCAACGCCATGCCGAAACGGTCGCGCAAATCCTTCAAGAGCTGCAGGATGTGCGCCTGGATCGTCACGTCGAGCGCGGTCGTCGGCTCGTCGGCAATCAGAATATCGGGCTCGTTGGCGATCGCCATCGCGATCATGACGCGCTGCCGCTGCCCACCCGACAGCTGGTGCGGATAGGCGCCGAGGCGGCTCTCGGCATCCGGCAGACCGACCAGCCGCAACAACTCGACGGTGCGCTCGCGCGCCGCCGCTGCGTTCATGTGCTTGTGGATCAGCAGGGTTTCGGCAATCTGCC
>VAZR01000242.1:10820-12434 GCA_005888515.1 Alphaproteobacteria bacterium
GACCGGGTTGGCCGCTGCGCGGCCGGCGAAGGTGACGCTGAGATTGCGGATTTCGAGAAGCGGCACGCCGCCGCCTCGGTCGCTCAAAGCACGACCTTGCGCGGGTCGAAGGCGTCGCGCACCGCCTCGCCAACAAAAATCAACAGGCTCAGCATCAATGCGAGCACGAAAAAGGCGGTCAGACCGAGCCAGGGGGCCTGCAGATTGGATTTGCCTTGCGCCAGCAACTCGCCGAGCGACGGCGAGCCCGGCGGCAGGCCGAAGCCGAGAAAGTCGAGTGAAGTGAGGGTGGTGATCGATCCGTTGAGGATGAAAGGGAGAAACGTGATCGTCGCAACCGTGGCATTGGGCAGGACATGACGCAGAATGATGGTCAAGTCGGACACGCCCAGCGCGCGCGCCGCCCGCACATAATCGAAGTTGCGCGCCCGGAGAAACTCGGCGCGTACGACATCGACGAGGCCCATCCACGAGAACAGCAGCATCAAGCCCAATAGCCACCAGAAATTGGGCTCGATAAAGCTCGCCATGATGATCAAGAGATAAAGGACCGGCAGCCCCGACCAGATCTCGATAAAGCGCTGGAAGCCGAGGTCCACGAGGCCGCCGAAATAGCCCTGGACCGCTCCCGCCGCGACACCGATCAACGAAGACAGGGCGGTCAAGGTGAGGCCGAAGAGCACCGAGATCCGGAAGCCGTAGATCAGCCGGGCCAACACATCGCGGCCCTGGTCATCGGTGCCGAGCCAATTGACGCTCGAAGGCGGCGACGGTGCGGGGCTCGGAAGGTTATAATTGATCGTGCTGTAGCTGAACGGGATCAGCGGCCATATCATCCAGCCCTTCTCCGAGATCAGCTTCTCGACCGCAGCGTCCCGGTAGTCGGCCGGCGTCGGAAACTCGCCGCCGAATGTCGTTTCGGGGTAGTCGGCAAACACCGGGAAGTACCAGGCCCCCTCGTATCGCACAACGATCGGCCGGTCGTTGGCTATAAACTCGGCGAACAGGGTGACGACGAATAGCGCGAGGAAAACCCACAGCGACCAGAACCCGCGCCGGTTGCGGCGAAACGCATCGAGCCGCCGCCGGGTGAGCGGTGTGATGCGCAGGCCGAGAAAGCGGTCCGGCGTAATTGTCTTACGCGGCGCCGGCTCCCGCTGAGGTTCTGCAACAGAGCCCCGGGGTTCCGGCGCCAGCTGCCCCTCACCCTCCCGCTGCGCGGGTCCCTCCCTCTCCCCACCATGTGGGGAGAGGGCTGGGGTGAGGGGCGACTCGGTGTTTACGATCGGCGCACCCTATGCGGTCGTGCGGCGCAGCGGCTCGACATTGGAGCGCGTGCCGCGCCGGCGGCCGAGATGCTGCTTCGCCAGGATCTCCGCGATCTGCACCGCATTGAGCGCGGCACCCTTTCGCAGGTTGTCGGCGACGACCCACAAATTGAGGCCGTTGGGCACGGTCGGATCGCGGCGGATGCGGCTGACATAGACCGCGTCCTCGCCGGCCGCCTCGGCCGGGGTCACGTAGCCTTCGTCGGCGCGGTGGTCGACGACGGTCACGCCGGGCGCCTGCCGCAACGCAGCGCGGGCCTGATCCTCGCCGAGCGGCCGCTCGAAC
>VAZR01000246.1 GCA_005888515.1 Alphaproteobacteria bacterium
CGAGCGGTGCCCTCGATCGGATCGTGAAGCACCGTCGCGAAGGCCTTGAGATGCGGCTCGAGCCCGGGACTGACCTGCAGGGCCGGCGTGTCGACTTCGATAAACCCGCTTTCGGTGAAGAAATCGCGGACCGCGCCGAGTGCGCGGCTGCGCGCCATCAGCGTGCCGCGCCGTCCGGCGAACCGGTCGGGACGCCACCAGGGGTCGCTCATCGAACGCTCACTTCCTTGATCCGCCATTTAGCGCATTCCGCTTTCCCGGCTGTTTCCCAACTGGTAGGAAGCGGCTCAAATCCCCATGTCAAGACGCTTGGAAACCGGACCCCATCGCCATGCCGAAGATCAACGCCATCGACCTCAAGCCGGGCAATGTGCTCGAGCATCAGAACAAGCTGTGGATTGTCGTAAAGCGCGAACTGGTGCAACCCGGCAAGGGCGGCGCCTTTGCCCAGGTCGAATTGCGCGATCTGCGCAGCGGCAACAAGTCGACCGAGCGCTTCCGTACCCAGGAAACCGTCGAGCGCGTTCGGCTCGACGAAAAGGACATGCAATTCCTCTACATGGAGGGCGACCAGGCGACTTTCATGGACAACGACACCTTCGAACAGATCAGCGTGCCGCGCGAGCTGATCGGCGATCCCGCCGATTTCCTGCGCGACGGGATGGTCTGTCAGGTGATGCTCTATGAAGGGACCCCTCTCTCGGTCGAGATGCCGCCGAACGTCACGATGGCGTTGGTCGAGGCCGATCCGGTCGTCCGCGGCCAGACGGCGTCTTCGTCCTACAAGCCGGGACGCCTGGAAAATGGGCGACGGGTCATGATACCGCCCTATATCGAGGCCGGCACCCGCATCGTCGTCAATACCGCCGATGGCAGCTTCGTAGAACGCGCGAAGGACTGAGGCCGGGCGCGAGCAGATCCGGGATCGATCGGCCATGGCGGTACGCTCGCCGGTGATCAATGTCATGGCCAATGCCGCCCTCAAGGCGGCGCGTGGCCTCATTCGCGATTTCGGCGAAGTCGAGCAGCTGCAGGTCTCGATCAAGGGACCGGGCGAGTTTGTCTCGACCGCCGATCTGAAGGCCGAACGAACCTTGAAAAACGAGCTGACTCGGGCCCGTCCCGGCTATGGCTTGTTATTCGAGGAAGGTGGCGAAGTCGCCGGCACCGACTCGCATCACCGCTGGATTGTCGACCCGCTCGACGGCACGACCAATTTCCTGCACGGCATCCCGCATTTTGCGATCTCGATCGGGCTCGAACGCGACGGCGAAATCGTCGCCGGAGTCATCTATGAGCCGACCCGTGACGAGATGTATTGGGCCGAGAAGGGCGCCGGCGCTTACCTCAACGACCGCCGCCTGAGAGTATCGGCGCGCCGCCAACTCGGCGAGGCGGTCATCGGCACCGGCCTGCCATTCCGCGAACGCGGCAACCCGCCGGTTTACCTCGCCAGCCTCGCCGCGGTCATGACCGCGACCAGCGGCGTGCGGCGCTTCGGCGCGGCCGCGCTCGATCTTGCCTACGTCGCGGCCGGGCGGCTCGATGGGTTCTGGGAGTTCGGCCTGTTCCCATGGGACTTAGCCGCCGGGCTCCTGCTGGTGCGCGAGGCCGGCGGCTTTGTCAGCGATCTCGCCGGCGGGCAGACGATGATGCAAAGCGGCGACGTGCTGGTCGCCAATGACCGCTTGCACCTGCCGCTCGCCGCATTGATCCGCCAGGCGCTCCGGGACGGACGGCCGGCGGCATGATGGGGTCGCCCTTCCAGCCGCCAGGACGCAGATTCGGCAGATGAATATCATCATCGGGACTATCTCGGCGGCGATGATGACCCTGGCGTTGGTATCGCCGCCGGCGAGCGGCGCCGGCGATTGCTCGACCGCGAACGATGCCTTCCAGGCCGCTCTTGCCAAGGTGGTAAACGCGCTGCGCGGCTATGAGCAATGCGTCTCGGAGAGCAAAGGTAAGGACAAATGCTCGGCTGAGATGCAGGCGGTCGATGACGCGCATGATGATTTCGAGGACGCGGTCAACGACTACAAGCAGGCCTGTCCGTGAACTCCGCCCGGCGCTGACCGACGCCTCAAATAGTCAGCGTGCGGGGCTCTGAATCCAAGCTCGTGTCCGGGCATTAGCGGAAACATTGCAGAGATTTCAGTGTCGCCGTTGGCGGCCTTCGGCTACCTTGCCTCAGGCTTGGCAGACCGAGACCGGTCGCGGTCGTTTCGGATTTTGAGGAGTCGGCTCGCGATGCACATGACGCCCGCGCCGGGGGCCGCGCGGCAACAGCGTTGATCGCGGCCGCAACGTAATGGCGGCGGTAGAGCGCGACACTGCGGCGGCACAATTGGAGCGGCGCCGCATGCACCGCTCGCATCGCTTCTTGTTGCGAATGTCGGTGTTCCTCGGCCTGGTGGCGGCGCTCGCCTACGGGCTGCACCGGCCGTTGCTGGCCGCCTTCCTCGGCAATCCGGCGGTCAACGGCGTGATCCTCGGGGTGCTGATTGCCGGCATCATCTACATTTTCCGCCAGGTCATGCTGCTCGATCCCGAGGTCGATTGGATCGAGAGTTTCCGCAAGCGCCTCGCGAACCGGGACCTGACCGCGCCGCCCGGCAAGGCGCCGCGGCTTCTGGGGCCCATGGCGCGGATGCTGAGCGCACGCCAAGACGGTCGGGTCAGCTTGTCGGCGACATCGCTGCGAACCCTGCTCGACGGCATCGCCTCGCGGCTCGACGAGACGCGCGAAACCTCGCGCTACTTGATCGGCGTCTTGGTGTTCCTCGGCCTGCTCGGCACCTTTTACGGGTTGCTGGAGACGGTGCGCTCCGTCGGCGGCGTGATCACCGCGCTCAACGTTTCGGCCAGTGATGTCGCCCGCGCTTTTGCCGATCTCAAGGCCGGGCTGGAATCCCCGCTGCACGGCATGGCGACGGCGTTCAGCTCGTCGCTGTTTGGGCTCGCCGGCAGCCTTGTTCTCGGTTTTCTCGATCTGCAAGCCGGGCAGGCGCAGAACCGCTTCTACAACGAACTCGAGGAATGGCTGTCGACCTACACTCGCTTGTCTTCCGGATCGCTGGGCGAAGGCGGCGACGGTTCGGTGCCCGCCTATATCCAGGCCTTGCTGGAACAGACCGCCGACAGCCTGGAAAACCTGCAGCGCCTGCTCGGCCGCAGCGAGGAGGGCCGCATTGCTGCCAACGCCACACTTACCGGCCTCAACGACCGGCTCGGTGCGATCGGCGAATATCTGAATGCCGGGCAGGCGCAAATGGTGCGGCTTGCCGAAAATCAGATCGAGCTGAAGCCGTTGCTGTCGCGCTTGACCACGGTAGCCGAGAACTCGTTGGGCCAGGACGAGGTGCTGCGCGGCCATTTGCGCAACATCGAGGCTTACACGGCGCGCCTGACCGAGGACCTCGCCGAAGGCCGGGCGCAAAGCGTCCACGAGCTGCGCAACGAGATCCGCCTTCTCGCCCGCACCATCGCCGCGCTCGCTGACGAAGGCAGCCGCTGATCTCCCGCCCGTAGCATTCCGCCCTTATCGATTCATGGCCCTCAGTACCCGTCGTTCGCGTCGTCCCAGCATCGATATCTGGCCGGGTTTCGTCGACGCCCTGGCGCAGCTGTTGATGGTGATCATCTTCGTGCTGCTGGTGTTCACCGCCGGCCAGTTTCTGCTCTCGGACGCGCTGTCGGGGCGCGACAAGGCGCTGCAGCAGCTGCAGCTCCAGCTCAATGAATTGACCGATCTGCTGACCGGCGAAAAGCGCACTAGCGCGGAGCTGCGCGCCGGCTCGGCGAGCCTCGCCGCTCAGCTCCAATCGGCGATTGCGGAGCGCGACGCGCTTGCGACCAGGGTCGCCGATCTGGCGGCCAAGGCGGACCAGGAGGTCGCGCGCGCCGATCAGGCGACCGGCAAATTGCGCGATGCCGAGGCGGTCGTCGCCGCCGACAAGGAAAAGGTCGAGCTGCAGCTGAAGCAGATCGAGAGCCTGCGGCGCGACATCGAGGCGCTGAAGACCGTGCGCGCCGATCTCGAAAGCAAAGTCGCAGGGCTTGCCGCCGGCCAGCAGCAGAGCGCCCAGGAAGCGGGTGCGCTCCGCGACCGCTCGAAGGAGCTGGAGGCCCGGATCGCCAGCGAGCAGGAAAGAACGGCTCTGGCGCAAAAGGAGATCTCCGACCGCGATATTCGGCTGCGCGCCCTCGGCGAGCGGGCCGACAAGGCCGAGGCGGCGCTCGCCGCCGAGCAGCAGACGAGCCGCGCGAAGCGCGCCGAGGTCGACCAGCTCAGCAGCCAGATCGTCGCGTTGCGGGAGCAGCTGGCGAAGATCGCTGCGGCGCTCGATATCTCCGAGGCCAAGGCGAAGGAGCAGCAGGGGCAGATCGTCGATCTCGGACGACGGCTGAACGCGGCGTTGGCGAGCAAGGTGCAGGAACTGGCCCGCTATCGTTCCGAGTTCTTCGGCCGCCTGCGCGAGATCATCGGCGACCGCGCCGACATTCGCATCGTCGGCGACCGTTTCGTGTTCCAATCCGAAGTGCTGTTCGCACCCGGCAGCGCCGAGCTGACCGACCCGGCGAGAGCCCAGCTCGACCCGGTGATCACCGCCCTGAAAGCGATTTCCCAGAAGATCCCGCCGGACATCAATTGGGTGCTGCGGATCGACGGCCATACCGACCGGCGGCCGATCAGCAATGCCCCATTCCCCTCGAACTGGGAGCTGTCTGCAGCCCGCGCGATCTCGGTCGTGCGCTACGCGGTTGGCCAGGGCGTCCCCCCGGCAAGGCTGGCGGCGGCGGGCTTTGCCGATAACCAGCCGCTCGAACCCGGCGACAATGACGAGGCGTATCGTCGCAATCGCCGGATCGAACTGAAATTAACCGAAAGGTAACCTTGCCAGGAGCGACCCGGTTTGACTATCTGCCTTCATTAGTGGCGGAAATCGCCCGGGCCCTGGGTAGTTTTGCCGCGCAGCCTCGAGACCGGCCGTGAAGCCGGCGGCCCGACCGGCGCAGAATCGGTGAGGCATTTTCGCATGGCTGCGCTAGAATGCGTGCAATGCTCCAATTGGAGTACATCGATCACCCGTGACCGGCGGCCGTAAGAGCCGCCGGCGCTAGGATGAGGAGACCCTTTGCATGGCCGATGCCGTAGCGCGCGACCTGCGAATTCCGGTGGTTAGGAGACGGGTAGGCGCCCGCGCTCTTGTCAGCCGCAAGTCCATGATCGCGTTTTTCTTTGCGCTGCCGCTGATCCTGATCGTTCTCTGCCTGGTCGTGTATCCGGCGTTCTATTCGATGCATTTGGCGACGCTGAACAAGTCGATGACGAAATTCGTCGGCTTCGGGAATTTCGAGTTCCTGTTCAAGCGCAATACCTTCTGGATGGTCGTCGAACAGTCGGTCTTGTTCGCCGTCACCGCGGTCATCTTCAAGGCGGTGATCGGTTTCGTCGTCGCCCATTTCGTGCACAACATCCCGCTAAAGGGACAGCGCAAATGGCGCGGCATGCTGCTGATCCCGTGGGTCATTCCGCCGGCGATGAGCACGCTCGCCTGGTTGTGGCTGTTCGACCCCTCCTACAGCGCGTTCAACTGGATCCTGAACCATCTCGGCCTGGCGGGGATCCCCTGGCTCGGCAATCCGTATTGGGCGCGGGCCGGGATCATTCTCGTCAATGTCTGGGTCGGCTCGCCGTTCTTCATGATCATGTATCTGGCAGCCCTGAAATCAGTGCCGGAGCAGCTGCATGAAGCCGCCGCGATCGATGGCGCCAACTGGTTCCAGAAAATCTGGTACGTCAATCTGCCGATGATGCGGAACATCATCCAGATCACGGCGCTGTTCTCGCTGATTGTGACCTTCGCGAATTTCGACATCGTCAAGATCCTGACCAATGGCGGCCCGGTCGATCAGACCCATGTCTTCGCGACCTGGGCATTTACCCTGGGTATTTGGGGCAACGACATCCCGCTTGGGGCGTCGGTGTCGCTGTTCATGTTCCCCATCCTGGCGGTCGCGGCGGGGCTGATCCTTCGCAACATCCGCAATCGCGGCAATGAGGCTTGAGATGACCACCGCAACCGCACAGATCGGCACCGGAGAGCGCAGCGCAGTGCGCTATGGCAGCATTGCGCGCGGCCGGAAGCGCACGCTCTACTGGTCCTATTTCTTTCTGATCCTGTTCGTCATCTTCTTCCTGATGCCGCCGGTCTACATGTTCATTACCTCGCTCAAGACCAGCGCGGAGATCGGGGCCGTCACCAATCCGTGGTGGGTGTACCACCCGACCCTGCAGAACTACATCGACCTGCTGAGCCAGGCGCAGTTCCTGACCTTCTTCAAGAACTCGGCGCTGGTGGCGGTGATCGTCGTGTCGGTGACGATGGTGGTCAGCATCATGGCCGCCTTTTCATTGGCACGGATGAAGTTCTGGGGATCGGGGACGCTGGCGACCGGCGTGTTCCTGACCTACCTGATCCCGGAATCGCTGCTGTTCATCCCGCTGTTCAAGATCTTTGCCTTCATCCATGATTTGACCGGCATCGAGCTGATCAATCACTGGTGGGTTCTGGTCTTCCTGTACCCGACTTTGACGGTGCCGTTCTGCACCTGGATCATGATCGGCTATTTCGCCAGCATCCCGAAGGAGCTCGACGAGGCGGCGCTGATCGACGGCGCCGGCTATATCCAGATCCTGACCCGCGTGTTTATCCCGGTCGCATTGCCAGGCATCATCGCGGCGACGATCTTCTGCTTCACGGTTTCGTGGGCGAATTTTCTCTACCCCCTAGCCTTCACGACCTCGGCCGATCAGCTCGTGCTGCCGGTCGGCATTGTCACGACCCTGATCAAGGGTGACGTGTACAATTGGGGGCAGATCATGACGGGAGCGCTGCTCGGCGCTGCCCCGCCACTGATCATCTACGCGTTTCTGATGGATTATTACATTGCCGGCCTGACTGCCGGCGCGACCAAGGGATAAGCACCATGGCGGAAGTCGCCCTGCGCAACATTGTCAAGACCTTCGACCGCACCCCCGCGGTCGCGGGCATCGACCTCAACATCAACGACCGCGAGTTTGTCGTGCTGGTCGGCCCGTCGGGCTGCGGCAAGACCACGACCTTGCGGATGATCGCCGGTCTCGAGGAAGCCACCTCGGGCGAGATATATATCGGCGACCAGCTGGTCAACGACGTTCCGCCAAAGGACCGGGACATCGCAATGGTGTTCCAAAACTATGCGCTCTACCCGCATATGACCGTGTACGAGAACATGTCGTTCGGTCTGCGGCTGAAGAAATTCCCGAAGGCCGAGATCAAGGAGCGGGTCGAGAATGCCGCGCGCATCCTCGATATCACCAACCTGCTCGATCGTCGGCCGAAGCAGCTGTCGGGCGGCCAGCGTCAGCGCGTCGCGATGGGCCGTGCGATCGTTCGAAACCCGAAGGTATTCTTGTTCGACGAACCGCTATCCAACCTCGACGCCAAATTGCGCGTCCAGATGCGAATGGAGATCAAGAAGGTTCATCAGAAGGTCACGGTGACAACCGTCTACGTCACCCATGACCAGATCGAGGCGATGACCCTCGCCGACCGGGTCGTCGTGATGAATGGCGGGAAGATCGAGCAGATCGGTTCGCCGAATGAGGTTTATCACCGTCCGACGACCCGGTTCGTCGCCGGCTTCATCGGTTCGCCGGCGATGAATTTCCTGCCGTGCCGGCTCGTCGAGGGCAGCAACGGCAGCGCCGGGCTCTCGGTAAAACTGTCCGACAAGCTGACCTTCCCGGTGCCGCCGGATCGGGTTGGACGCTATCGCCCGCATGCCGGCCGCGAATTGCTGTTCGGCTTGCGTCCCGAGGACATCATCGAGAAGCGAGGTGATTTGCCGCCGGGCCGCACCGCTTTCGACGCGCAGCTCGATGTCGTCGAGCCGATGGGCATGGAAACGATGGTCTATTTCCTGGTCGACGGCACTGAAGTCTGCGGCCGTGTCAACCCGGCGGTCGCCGGCAAGCCCGGCGAGACGATGCCGCTCGTCGCAGACCTCAACCATATGCACCTGATCGACCCGAAGACCGACCAGGTGCTCTAGACCAAATTTCGACGTCTCGGCCAAGCCGCCGCACCCCCGCGGCGGCTTGTGCTTTTTTACGCAAGGGCTGAGCGATGCTGGACGTGCAAGACAAGGTCGTCGCGATCACCGGAGCGGCGCGGGGTCTCGGACAGGAATTCGCCTGGAGCCTGGCTGCCGCCGGCGCCCGCATTGTCGCCGGCGACATCAACGACTGCGCCGAAACGCTCGGCCTGGTGAAAAATGTCGGTCCGGAAGCCGTCGGGGTTAAGCTCGACGTCACCGATCCGGGCTCGGCCGTTTCGATGGTCGAGGCCGGAATGCGCGCCTTTGGCCGGCTCGACGCGCTGATCAACAATGCCGCGCTGTACGGCGCGCTGCACGGCGGCCGTTTCGATGCGATTGACGAGGCGGAGTGGGACGCCGCGATGGCGGTCAACGTCAAGGGTATCTGGAATTGCTGCAAGGCCGCGGTACCCGCGATGCGCCAGGCAGGAGGCGGCAGCATCGTCAATATCGCTTCCCTCGCGGCCACCTACGGCATGCCGTACGGGCTGCACTACACGACCTCGAAGGCCGCCGTGATCGGGCTGACACGGGGGCTGGCGCGCGAGCTCGGCCGCGACCGCATCCGGGTCAACGCGCTGGCGCCGAGCGCCGTCATCACGGAGGGGACCCGCGAGTTTTTCGGAGAAAAACTCGACCGCGCGCTCGACACGATCAAGGCCGGCCAAACCATTCAGCGCAACCTGCAGCCATCGGATCTCGCCGGCACGGTGCTGTGGCTGATTTCCGATGCCAGCGGCTTTGTCACCGGCCAGACGATCGCCGTCGATGGTGGCACCGTGATGCTGTGAACGAAGGGCGACACATGGAGCTGGCAGGAAAAGCGGCGCTGATCAGCGGCGCCGGGGGCGGCATCTGCCGGGCGATCGCGGTCGCCTATGCGAAAGCCGGCGCGGCGGTGGCGTGTTGCGACATCGACCCGAAAGCCGCGGCGGAAACCGCCCAGCTGGTCACCGAAGCCGGTGGCCGCGCCCTGTCGCAAGCCTGCGACGTCGCCAGCGAGGCCGCGACCCGCGAGATCGCCAACGCGGCGCATGACGCCTTCGGCCGGCTCGACATTCTCGTGCACGGCGCGGCGCCGCACGATCCGAGCGGCACAATCATCGAAACCACGTTCGCCGACTGGCAGCGGGTGCTCGACATCAACTTGAGCGGCGCGTTCTTGCTGAGCCGCGCGGCGCTGCCGCACATGATCGCCGGCGGCGGCGGCTCGATCATTTTCATCGCCTCGCAGCTTGGCCGGGTCGGCAGCGCCGGGCGCGCGGCCTATTGCGCGACCAAGGGCGCCTTGATCCAGCTCGCCAAAGTCATGGCGATCGACCATGCCGCGCAGAACATCCGGGTCAACACGCTGTCGCCGGGCGCGGTCGAGACGCAGCGGACGCTGAACCGTTACGGCTCGTTTGCCGCGGCGAACGAGCAGATCGGCGGCAAGCATCTGCTCGGCCGCCTGGGACGGCCCGAGGAGATCGCGGGTGCGGCGGTCTATCTGGCGAGCGATATGGCGAGCTTTGTTACCGGCAGCGATCTGCTGGTCGACGGCGGCTATACGGCCATCTGAAGGACGCGTCAGGGAGCCCCCTCCCGCCCGCCGCTGTGCAGCGACTCCCCCCGCAAGCGGCTTTGCGCGAAAATTGGGCGTTCCCGGTTGACAAGGAGAGTTCTCGGTCAATAGCCATTTCCCGCATATGATCCCCGTTTTCGAGGAATCAGCAGACCATTTGGGCGGCGGCATCGCCACAAGGTCAGTGACCAACGACCGCTCAAATTTGGGGATTCAACCGATTGCGTATTGGATGGTTTGGGCTGTTGCTCGGCACCGCGATCGTGACCGTTGGTGCGACCTCCCGTTCCGACACAAACCACGATCTTGCAATCCACCAGCGCAGGGAACTTGTGCACAAGAGCGACGTGACGGCTGCCGCATGGAGTCGCGACGGAAAGCTGATTGCAACATTGGGGCACTTTTTTCGACGCGTCACGATCTGGAACCCGGAAACGGGAGACATGATGCGGGAATTTGATATCGCGCGTTCGCCAACCGATTGCAATCAAGTAGCCTTTACGTTGGATGGTCGTTTTATTGTTAGTACCGCAGATTTCCACCCTGAGATTGACCGTCATGCCGCAGCCGTTCTTTGGCACGCTGAAACCGGAGACGTCGCACGCTATATACCTGGGCCGTTTCCCGAGAAGCCTGCCGTAGCTAATGCAGCTCATGTGTTTGCGGTTTCCCCAGACGGGTTGCATTTAGCGCTGAGGGCGTCAGTTGGTGGAGCCGCTGCGATCGTGCTCTATACGGGAAAAAATTGGACCGAACCTGTCGTCCTTCCAACTCGGTCAGGTACGGCAATTTCCATGTCCTTTAGCCCTGATGGACAACGGCTTGCGGTCGGAACGATACGCGGCCTGTTGACCGTCTTTAGTGTGACTGAACGCAAAGAATTATGGACGGTGCCGGCCTATGATCAAGATCAAGCCGGCATACAATCGCTCGCATACACTCAGGACGGTCGCTTCATAGCTACCGGCTCCACAGGAGGCCTACACGACCGTAAAGGACCGGACGGAGGTTGGGAACCAACCATGATAGCAAGCCCACTGGCGATCTGGGATGCTGCTGCCGGAACGCGCGTCCAAGCGGTCGCAGAAGCGACCCAGCATATCTGGAATGTCTCTTGGAGCCGGGATGGTCGCATCTTGGCGACTGCGGAGGCAGATCACAAAGTACGCTTTCGCCGAATCGATTCTCCGGATGCGTCGCCTCAAGCAATCAGCTTCGCTGGGGATACTATGGGCGTATCCTTTGCACCCGATGGTGTTAAGTTCGTTGCCGTTGGCGGCAGAACTGCGGTGGTGGGAGAAAGTTCGTTCAGATAAAATCCCCGTTCCGCTGGAGCATCCATCGGAAAAGCACCCACTCCGGTTCCGTTATTTGACGATGTCCTCGTGTATCAAAGGGAGATCTCAGCCAGCACGGAAGAAGGCCTATATTCTGGTGCAAGCTTTAGCGATTTCGTGCGGGAGTAGAGTTTTCTCGCAAAGCTGGCGAGGAGGCTCACCGACTTCCGTTATGATATATTGGCAGGCGATGTGGCTGTCATTCTCGAGCAGGATTTCGCCCATTTCGTGCAGAAATGGATTTCCCGCGCAAAGCCCCCGCAAGCGGGAGGTTGGCGTGGGGGCTTACGCCTCCACCGAGTCGAGCACGTCACCATTCGGCGCTAAGGCGGCGGCCACCAGCGGTCCGCCGCGGCCGGCGCCGCCGTCCAGCGAAATCGCGAAATCGCGCTGAACCAGACCTCGCCGATCCCGATCGAAACCGCGAACCACCCGGCTGAACCGCTCAAACGGAGCAGTCAGCTCAAGGATGTCGGTGGCGCTCCACCAGAAAGCGTCGCCTTGTTCCGCTAAAGACCGGGCCGGATCGATGCCGGCGTGAACAAAGAGCAGTCGCCCGTCCTGGGTCATCGCGGCGTGCCGCAGCGTCGAGAACAGCGTGGTGTGACCCGGCGCCGCGTTCATCGCATCGCGCAACCCGCTGGTCCAGCGCGTGATCGTGCGTGGGCCATCGCGGCTCGCCGCAAAACCTTGCCGCAGATCGGCGCCATAGGCCTCCACTGTGGGTTCGATGCCGTTGCGTACCATCCAACCCAAAACCTCGCGCGGGTTCTGGGCGAATTGCAACTGCAGCAGTTTTTGCCACATCTCTTCCTGAGCACCGCGCAGGAACACGACATCGCAAGCGAACCCGCGCGGCCGCGCGAGCACGCGGCTGCGAAAATCGATCAGCTCGTTGATTGTCGCGACGATCGCGCCGCCGTGGCCGAGATAATTGCCGAGATAGACGATGCGGTCGCCATCGGCGAACCGGGCCGCGATCTGATCGTGCAACCGGGTCAGCCGCTCGGCTTCTCCGTGGATCGCCGCAACCGCCCAGATGCGTCGGACGCCTCGCAAGCGGGCGAATTTTCCGTCTGCGCCGTTCACGCCGCGCCCCCGCGCGGGTCCGCTCTAGGCCGTTAGGCCGCCGACAGCAGCTGTTCGACGCGCTGGACTGCGGTTGTTTCGTCTATCCGCTCGACCGCGGCGAACTCGCGCACCAGCCGGTCAAGGGCAGCCTGGTAAATCTGGCGCTCGCTGTACGACTGCTCGGGCTGCCCGACGTTGCGGAACAGGTCCCGCACGACTTCGGCGATCGAAGCGGGATCGCCCGACGAGATCTTGGCCTGATATTCCTGGGCCCGCCGGCTCCACATCGTGCGCTTCGCCCGGGAGCGGCCGCGCAGCTTGGCAAGGGCGGCATCCATCTCCTTACGGCTCGACAGCTTGCGCAGCCCGGAAACTTTGGCCTTGGCGAGCGGCACGCGCAAGGTCATGCGGTCCTTGTCGAACAGCACCACAATAACGCTCAGGGTATGCCCGGCTATCTCCTGTATCTCAATGGCCGTAATCTTGCCCACGCCATGAGTGGGATAGACCACGAGATCGCCGCTGCTGAAAGAAACCTTCTCGGCCGTCATTCTATTCTTCTCTCACAATACTGACCCGACGGCGCTGCTCCGAAACCTCCAGGGGTCGCCGACAATGGCGGCGACCGTCCACACCTCAAGCAAGGCCGCGGAACCGAGGGGGAGGGCGTCGATAAGCGCCAGTTAAATTTGTATCATAATTTTGCCTGTTCGGCCAGCAGATCAGCCATGCCAGGCCCGCAGAGGGGCGGGTTAGCCCCTTTTTTTCGGTCGGATCAGCGTCCGCCCGGATTGGGGCTGAAGAACTTCTCGTACTTGCCCTCGACGTCTTTCCACTGATCGGCGTCTTCGGGATAGGGCTTCTTGCGCGTTATATTGGGCCAGCTTGCGGCATATTGCCGATTAACTTCGAGCCATTGCTCCGCCACGGGCTCGCTGTCCGGGATGATCGCCTCGACCGGACATTCCGGCTCGCACACCCCGCAATCGATGCACTCGTCGGGGTGAATGACCAGCATGTTCTCGCCTTCGTAGAAGCAGTCCACCGGGCACACTTCAACGCAATCCATGTACTTGCAGCGGATGCAGGCTTCAGTGACGACGTAGGTCATGGTGTCGCGTTCTTTTCCTTGGGTTCATCGGTGCGCCGTGCGCAGCCATCATATGGTATCGCTGAGGCGCTATCGCCGGCAAAACCACGTGCGGCCCTCCTACCATGCGGGTCGCCGCCGGGGCAAGCCTGCGACCCTTGCCGCCCGTCACGGCGAGGTGCGGCAATCCGCCGGCGGAAATTTTGCCGTGAGTCAGCCGTTATCGGCGAGCGTCTTTCGATAGCCGGGGTTCCGTGAGCAAGCGCGGCAAGATCGTCCTTTTGCACTTCGTCGGCCAGATGCCGCTCGCCGGGATTGCGTGGCAGGCCGTTAATTACCTCGTCGGCCTGGAAAAGCTTGGTTACGAAACCTGGTACGTCGAGGATCACGGCGCCAATCCTTACGATCCGCGCATCAGCAGCGTCGTCATGGATTGCGAATACAACTTAGCTTATCTGCGCGCCGCGATGGAGCGGCATGGCCTGGGCGGGCGCTGGGCCTATTGGGACGCGATCAACGATGTCTATCACGGCCTCTCGCGTGAACAGGTCCGGGCGCTGTATGCCGAGGCGGACGGGCTGATCAACCTATGCGGCGCCACCCAGCTGCGCGAGGAGCATTTGCGCTGCCCGGTGCGCATCATGATCGATACCGACCCGGTCTATGAGCAGATCAAATACGCCAAGGCTGATCCGGCGGCGCGCGCCTATGTCGATGCCCACACCCATTTTTTTACCTACGGCGCCAATCTCGGCAGCCCGGAATGCCCGATACCGCTGTCCGGGGTGCCGTGGCGGGGGACCCGGCCGCCGGTCGATCTCGACCTCTGGCCTGAGCCCGCAGAAGGCATCGCGCCCCCCTGCTTCACGACGATCGCGACCTGGGAAAACAAGGGAAAGAACATCGATTTCGGCGGCCAGAGCTATCTCTGGTCGAAACACACCAATTTTC
>VAZR01000001.1 GCA_005888515.1 Alphaproteobacteria bacterium
AGCGTCGCGCGCGGATCGAGGATCACGTTCTTCGGCATCATCAGCGGATGGCTGAAGCTCTCTTTGACATTGCGCGCGGTATCCGTACAGCCGGCCGACGCGGTGTATTCGCCGGCCGACAGGGTCGTCGGGATCGTGACGGTGCGCACGGTCGGCGGCTTGGAGTCGGGCCGGACGATCTTGCCGTCGGCTGAAACACGCGCACGGTAATCATCGAGCTGGGTGGGGTCCGTAATCCCATTGCCGAGACAGAACGCGACCATCTTGGCGGCATCGGTCACCGAGCCGCCGCCCAAGGTCAGCAGCAAATCGGCGCCGGCGGCGCGCGCCGCATTGCTTGCATCGACGACATCGGTGCGCGGCGTATGCGCGCCGATCCGGGCATGGACGCCGGCCAGCCGATTGCCGAGAGCATCCCGGACCTGCCCGACAAGCCCGGTCTCGCGCGCCAAGGTGCCGCTCGCCAGCAGAAACACGGCCGTGGCGCCGCTCTGCTCGACCTGCTCCTTCACGGCTTCGGCAAACGGCCGGCCGTAAATGACGCTTTCCATCGGCGGGAAACGGTAGACGCCGCTCAGCATGGCTTCCTCCACTCACGCGCGCTTCCGAAGGCCTTTCTAGCACCACGCCCGGTGACCGGCAGCCTGCCTTTCCTTACGAGATCGACGCATCGGACAAGTCCATCCCGGTGTTTACAGGGGTGGAGCTGATCATGATGGCACAATCACAACACCGCCCACCCCTATCGAGATATCTCCTGCCCGTCGCGCTTGTGGCGCTAATGACAGCAGCCTGGGTCGGAGCCCCGCCGGTAGCCGGTCAGAGCTTCGATTGCCGCAACGCCCGTTACGCGGACGAGAAGGCGATCTGCCATGAGTCGCGGCTCGGTGACCTCGATAGGGAGCTTTCCGCAACTTATGACAAGGCGGGGAAAAAGCTCTCGAAACAGGAACGCGAGGCATTCGAGAGCAATGAAACCGCTTTTGTAAACGCGCGCCATCGCTGCGGCGAAAACCAGGGGTGCATCGAACAGAGTTATCGCAATCGCCTCCAGGAGCTCCAGGCGCTATTGCCGGACGCCGCACCGGATCGATCCGAGCGGCGCGCCGGTTCGACCAAGCGCTCGGATAGGCAAAAGGCCTCGACCGCTGATCGCGAGAAACCCGATGCGCGCACCACGACCGAGAGCGAGCGCGCCGAGTCAAAAGATGCGAAACCCGCCCCGGCCGAAACGATTACGCAACCATCAGAACGGAAAAATGAGCTGAGCGAGACCAGGCCGGCTGGCGCTTTGCCCCCGCCGCCCTCTGCCGCTTTGCCCACACCACCCCCGGTCGAGACGCGCTCCCATCGTAAAGAGCATGAGACCGCGAATACCGGCTCGACGGCCGTCGTCCCGCCATCGAAGGACGAAGCAGAGGCGGCACTCGCCGGCGCCGCCGTTTCCGAGAAACGCCTCCGGCACGAAAAGCGCAGCCGCCACAAAGACAGCGTCAGCGGCGCCTCGACGAGCCCCGCCGCACCGCCCGAGCCCGAGAAGCAGCCCGCAGGCGCTGCTGGCGCCGTTCCCGAGCAGCATGCGCCGGCGATCGGCAGCAGCACGGCCGCCGCGCAGCCCGCCGGCCCCCCGGAAAAGCGCGCCCCGAAGGAAAAGCGCAGCCGGCACAAAGAAGGGGTGAGCGCAGTCTCGACGAACCCCGCCCCGTCGTCCGAGCACGAAAAGCAGCCGGCGAGCACCGCTGCGGCGGTTCCCGAGCAGCATGCTCCGGGCAGCGGCACGGCTGCGGTGCAGCCCGCCAGCCCGCCGGAAAAGCGGCATTCCAAGGCGAAGAGAGGTACGCCCGCCTCGTCTAACGCGCCGCCGCAAGAAGCCAAGCCGGCCGGGAGCGGCGGGGCGAAGTGGGTCGATCCAGCGCCGTCACCCTAGTCCCAGGTGATCGCAAAAAAGGAGAGGCGGGGCCACCCCGCCTCTCCACGGCTCAAGAAGAGAACTATCCCTAGATCCCCGCTAGCGGGTCGATATTACGCCATCTGTTGCATGCGCAGCGCGCGGCGCTTGGCGATCGTCGGCGCCTTTGGCGCCTTCAGCGGGTCGTCGACGCGGCCGCTCGGGCCCACCGTATCCGGCAGGTTATAGACCCAGGAATCGCCGCCCATGATGTAGTTGCGGTTGGTCTGCGCCGGGTTGCGGTTGACCAATGGCCGCGCATAGAGCGGGTGCGTCATGCTGCGGATTTCGTGCTCGATCTGGAACAGCACCTTGCCGGTGTCGAGGTCGACGATGTCCTCGAAGCGGTACTGGCAGCGGTCGCTCTCCTCGGTGATCAGGTCGAGCTTCCGCAGTTTCTTGTGCGGTCCGCCAAAATCCTCGACATAGACCTGCAGGTGATGGCCGTCGAATTCCGGCAGTTTCTCGTCGGTCTCGCGGAAGATCAGCTCCTGCTGCGGCCCGACCTTGATATGCGCCGCCTTGCCGCCGCCATTGCCCTTGACCTTGGTCAGAGCGCCGAGGATCTCCTCATAGAAGCGCGCAATCCCTTTGGCCGTGCCGGTCGGGACCGTGAACTCGACATAAGGAATGCCGAGATTGATCTTGCCAAAGCGCTTCTCGTCGGGGCTGTAGAGGCGGAACTTGTTGCCCCACGGGCAGGTCGCCTCGACATATTGGTTGTGCTGCTTGCAGTCGAATTTGGTGTCGGCGAGCTTTTTCTTGGCTTCGCCGAGACGCTCGCACAACTCCTCGAGCGATGGGACGACGAGACCGACATGGCCCCGCAATACATTAGGGTCGCCGGTCGGCAGATGGAACTGGCTCTTGCCGACATTGACCCACATGTTGTTGGTGCCGGGGAACAGGTAGGGGTCGCGGGTAAACCCCAGCCCCATCAGATAGAAGTCGCTCGCCAGCCCCTGATCCGGGATCTCGACATTGACGTGCTCGAGAGCGGTGACGTTGCCGAGGTTCTCGGCTTTGCGATCGAACGGATTTTTCATCGAGTCCTCCGAAGTTCTCCAATGACCTTAATGCATTGATCATCTGCGCCGGGCGCCTCTAGCAAGGCGCCTGCAGCGTACAGCCTTATCAGAACAGGTTTTCGAAGCGTTCGTCTACCGGAACCCGATACCCGTCGGCCAGCCGGTTGGTCTCGTTGGCCATCCCGACCACGGCGATCAGCTCGGCAAACATCTCCTTGCTCATGCCGAGCCGCTTGGCCGAGGCGCCATGCGAGGCCATGCAATAGCTACAGGAATTGGTCACGCTGACCGCCAGATAGATCAATTCCTTGGTCAGCGGATCGAGCGCCCCGGGGGCCATGACCTCCTTCAGGCTCTCCCAGGTGCGGTGCAGCGTGGCCGGGTCGTTTGCCAGCGCCTTCCAGAAATTGTTGATCCAGTCGGTGTTGCGGGTCGCCTTGATGTCGTCGAAGACGGCGCGCACCTCCGGGCTGGCGGCGCTCTCCTCGATCAGCGGTACGCTCGGCATTGTTTACCTCTCGATACGGGCCCGGCGCAGCTCGCCGGCCAATCGGCCGGCGAGGAACAGGCCGAGCATGCGAAAATCGCTCACCAGCGACCAGATGGGGTGGGAGAACGTTTCGGGCCGGTTGTGCTCGAAGGCGGCATGCGCCAGCCATGCGGGGCCATAGCCGACGAGCGGCGCAGCAACCAGCCAGCGCCAATCGTTCGCCAGCACGGCGCCCGCGACACAGGCCAACGCGCCGGCCGTGCCGAGATAATGCAGGGCGCGGGTCCGGGGATCGGCATGGGCACCGAGATAACGCAGCCAGAATTCGGGATATTTCATCCGATCAAAGCGCCTGGCGGGCTCGGCCGCCGCTTGTAAAGCGCTGGCCGGCATCGTAAGTCAGCAGCCAATCTGATCCCGATCCGCATTCCAACCTGGGGGTCCCGAGATGGGCTTCAAAGTAGCGGTGGTCGGCGCGACCGGCAATGTCGGGCGCGAAATCCTGACCACCCTCGCCGAGCGCAATTTCCCGGCCGATGACGTCGTCGCTCTCGCCTCCTCCGCTTCGGCGGGCCGCGAGGTGTCGTTCGGCGAGGATGATGTGCTCAGGGTGCAGGCGCTCGACACCTACGATTTTCGTGGCGTCGATATCGTCCTGTCGTCGCCCGGCAGCAAGGTCTCGGCAGTCTTTGCTCCGCGTGCAACCAAGGCCGGCGCTGTCGTCATCGACAACACCTCGTGTTTCCGCATGGAGCCCGACGTGCCGCTGGTCGTGCCCGAGGTCAATCCGGAGGCGATCGCTCAGTACCGGAAGCGCGGCATCATCGCCAATCCGAACTGTTCGACGATCCAGATGGTCGTCGCGCTGAAGCCGCTGCACGATCTCGCGCGGATCAAGCGCGTCGTCGTCGCCACCTACCAGTCGGTTTCGGGCGCCGGTCGCGCCGCGATGGACGAGCTGTTCAATCAGACCCGCTCGGTCTACGTCAACGATCCGATCAAGCCGGAACAGCTGACCAAGCAGATCGCGTTCAATGTGATCCCGCACATAGATGTTTTCATGGACGATGGGTCTACCAAGGAAGAA
>VAZR01000002.1 GCA_005888515.1 Alphaproteobacteria bacterium
TGCCCGTTGGCAGACGGCGCAGACGTGATTCCGCCAACAACACCGGCTGCAACGTCCCAACCATGGACATCTACCTGCCGATTGCCGAGGTCTCGCTGGATGTTTTTGTCCTGCTCGGGCTCGGCGCGGCGGTCGGCTTTCTGTCCGGGGTGTTTGGTGTGGGCGGCGGCTTTCTGCTGACCCCGCTGCTCATCTTTATTGGCGTGCCGCCGGCTGTCGCGGTGGCCTCGTCGGCCAATCAGCTGGTCGGCGCCTCGCTGTCGGGCGTGCTCGCGCATTGGCGGCGCGGCAATGTCGATTTCAAGATGGGCTTCGCGCTGCTGCTGGGCGGGCTGGCCGGCTCGGTACTCGGTGTCTGGCTGTTCACCTGGCTCAAGCGACAGGGCCAGATCGAGCTGACGATCTCGATCTGCTACGTCCTGCTGCTCGGCACGCTGGGTTTCCTGATGGCAATCGAGAGCGTGCGCGCCGTGTTGCGGCAACGCGTTCCGGGCGGGGCGCGCCGCAAGTTGCACCAGCACAATTGGATGCATGGACTGCCGCTGAAGACACGTTTCCGGCGCTCGAAGCTATATATCAGCGCGCTGTTGCCGATCGGGCTCGGGCTGGGGGTCGGTGTGCTGAGCGCGATCATGGGTGTCGGCGGCGGCTTTCTGCTGGTTCCGGCGATGATCTATACCCTCGGCATGCCGACCCAGGTGGTCCCGGGCACCTCGCTGCTGCAGATCATTTTTGTCGCGGCGAATGTGACGTTCCTGCAGGCTTATACCAACCGCACCGTCGATGCGGTCCTGACGCTCGTTCTGCTCGTCGGCGGCGTGTTCGGCGCCCAGTTCGGTACTCGCTTCGGCACCAAGCTGCGCGGCGAGCAGCTTCGCCTCCTGCTCGCGCTGATGGTGCTGGCGGTTGCCGCCAAGCTGGCTTACGACCTGACCATCCGTCCCCCGAGCCTCTTCGTGATCAGCACGGAGCAGGGATGAACCGCCAACGGTCCTTCGCGCTCGCTTTGCTGGCGTTCCTGGGAGTCGCCGGCGGTGGCGGATCGGCGCGGGCCGACGGAGTCGTAGCCGATCTGAGCAGTCATCTGATCGCGATCACGACCGGGTTTACCGGCGCGTCGGTTGTTCTGTTCGGCGCCACTGAAGGCCGCGGCGACATCGTCGCGATCGTGCGCGGCCCCGAACATGAGGTAACGGTGTGGCGCAAGGGCAAGGTTGCCGGTATCTGGGTCAACGCCGAATCAGTTATGTTCTCCAACGTCCCGAGCTTCTACACGGTGGCCACAAGCCGACCGCTCGACGAAATTATCGCACCGGGGCCGGCGGCGCTTTACCGCATCGGCACCGCCAATCTGAAATTGCAGGCGAAATCGCCGGCAACACCGGAAGAGGCCACCCGTTTCGGCGCGGCGCTGATTGCCGAGCACCAGCGCGACGGGCTGTTCGCTGCAAATCCCAGCAAGATCGCGTTCCTCGGCGAACGCCTCTTCCGCGCCACGATTGCATTTCCCGCCAACGTGCCGACCGGGACCTATATCGTCGAGATCTTCCTGGTTCGCGATCGCGACGTCGTCAGCGGCCAGACGACGCCGCTCGTGGTCTCGAAGGTTGGGATTGATGCCGAGGTCTCCGATTTTGCGACACGCCAAGCCGCCGCCTACGGCGCGATTGCAGTGCTGGGCGCCCTGGTGGCAGGATGGCTCGCGAGCCTGCCGTTCCGCAGCGTCTGATCCGCAGCGAGGCCCCCGCGCCATGTCCGACAGCGCGCAACCCCGCGTCTTTCTGGTCGTCGTCGATGAGACCGAGGAGCATCGGGTCGCCGTGCAATATGCCGCGCGGCGAGCGGCGCATACCGGCGGCCGGCTGGCGCTGCTGCATGTCATCGAGCCGGCCGAGATGCAGCAATGGCTTGCTGTCGAAGAACTGGCCCGCGCCGAGCGTCGAGAGGCGGCCGAGGAGCTGCTGCAGCGTTTGTGCGAGGAAATCGCGCCGATCGCCGGCTCGATGCCGATGGTCTATATCCGCGAAGGTCGCGTCCGCGACGAACTCCTGGCGCTGATCAACGAGGAGCCGACCATTTCGATCCTGGTGCTGGCTGCCGGCACCGGCCCGGAGGGCCCGGGGCCGCTAATCGCCCATCTGACCGGCAAGCAGGTCGCGCGCATGCGCATCCCGATTACGATCGTTCCCGGCGGGCTGACCCTCGATCAGGTCGACGCGTTGAGCTGAGGCTGCTTCGCCAAACGGCTAAGCCACCGTCTCGCCGCTGATCACTTCTTTGACCTTGCCGGCCAGCTGTTTCAAGCTGAACGGCTTGGGCAAGAAATGAATTTCGCTATCGCTGTCAAGACGCTGGCGGAAAGCGTCCTCGGTATATCCCGAAATAAAGATCACCTTCATGTCCGGGTGGATCTCGCGAACCTCCCGGATCAGCGCAGGCCCGTCCATATTCGGCATCACGACATCGGTGATCAGCAGGTCGATCGGCTCTTCGGCGGTGCGGATCACTTCGAGCCCGGCTTCGCCGCTCTTGGCCTCCAGCACCTTGTATCCCTTGTTGCGCAAGGCGCGCGCGCCGAAGATTCTGACCGGGTCCTCGTCTTCGACCAGCAACACGGTGCCGATCCCGGTCAGGTCCCTCGGCGGCAGAACCTCCGCCGGATCGCCGCGGGTATTCAGCGCCGCGTCGTTCAGCTGGTGGCGCGGCAGATAGATCTGGAACGTAGCGCCCCGCCCGGGGGCGCTGTCGACAAAAATGAAACCGCCGGTCTGTCTGACGATGCCGTAGACCGTCGACAAGCCGAGCCCGGTGCCCGACCCGACCTCCTTGGTCGAGAAGAACGGCTCGAAAATTCGGGCGAGATGCTCCTTCGAAATGCCGACCCCGGTATCGGATACCTCGATCAGCACATAGTCGCCGGGCGGCATGACCTCGTGGCCGCGGCGCACTGTGTTCGCTTGGCTGAGGTTGGCGGTGCGGATCGTCAGTGTTCCTCCGCCCTGCATCGCATCGCGCGCGTTGACCGCGAGGTTGATAATGACCTGTTCGAGCTGACCCTGGTCGACCTTCGCCAGGCCGAGATCGCGTCCATGCACGACTTTGAGCTCGATATTCTCGCCGATCAGCCGCCGCAGCAGGTGGGACAGCTCGACCAGCACATCGGTGATATCGATGATGCGCGGCTGTAATGTCTGCTGTCGTGAAAAGGCCAGCAGCTGACGCACGAGGTTGGCGGCGCGGTTGGCGTTCTGCTTAATCTGCATGATGTCGGCAAAGGACGGGTCACCCGGCCGGAACCGCATGAGCAACAGATCGCAAAAGCCGATCATCGCGGTCAGCAGATTGTTGAAATCGTGCGCCACGCCGCCGGCAAGCTGACCGACCGCCTGCATCTTTTGCGATTGGGCAAACTGAATTTCGAGGTTCTTCTGCTCGGTGACCTCGATGAAGTGCAGCATCAAGCTGCCATCGCTGCTCTCGATCCCGCTAAGCCGCGACAGAAACACGACGCAGGTTTTATCCCGCGTGCTCTTGAGCCGCACCTCGACCGGACCCGGCGGCGTCGCACCATCGGCGGCGGCGGCGAGCTTCGCGGCGATTTCACGCCGGTCGTCATCATTCAGGAAACCGATCAGCGGTTGCCCGATCAAATCCTGCTGGGCGGCGCCGAACAGCTCGCCGAGCGCCCGGTTCGCTTCCTCCAGCCGGCCTACACGGTCGATCAGCGCAATCCCGACCGGGGCGTTCGCAAAAAACCGCTGGAAGCGCTCGCGCGACAAGCGCAGCGCCGTCTCCCATTCGCGTTCCGGCGTCAGATCCCGCACCACCGAACGGGTGCGCAACTCCGGCCCGGACCCGACGATGCTCTGGCCGATCCAGGCTTGCAGGGTGCGGCCGTCGCGGCTTCGCAACGCGACTTCGCCGCGCTGCTCCCCGTCGCTAGTGCCGTCGAACGGATCGGAGGCCGCGGTGCCGAGAGCCGGCGTCGACGCCAGAAAATCGTGCAATCTTACGCCGCTCGCAATGATCTCTGCCGGGGTGCTGCCGAGCCATTGAGCGAGCGTTTGATTAATGAACAGAAAGCGACCGGCTCCGTCGACCGAGTAGAAGCCGATCGGCGCGTTATCGAGGAAATCAACGAGCTTGTTGCGCTCGTCGTGGATCACCGCCTCCATCTCGTGGCGCGCGGTGATGTCCTGGAAATTCCAGAAGCTGTAGCCGGGACGCCCGGCGATCGGATTTACGCTGACGTTGAACCACCCAGCAGCGGCACCGCGAGCATCGCGCAGCGGCAACGCCGAGATCGCCCGCGTCCCGGCCGCGGCGCGGCTGCGCAGCCTTTCGAAATCGGCCGTTGAATCGGGATCGGCTAGCGCGGCGGCGATGCGCTCGAGGGGAGCGTCGGGGAACTGCGGGAAGAGGTCGTAAAAGGCCGTATTGGCATAAGCGATGCGCCCATCAGAGGCGATGATCAGCTGCGCATCGGCCGAGGCGTCGAGGGCTTGGCTTAAAACATCCACCCGGCCGGCCAGCGCGGTATGCATCGCGCGCGCCGCGAACGCGGCAAACCCGCTCAGCACCGCCAAGGCGACGACCGTACTGGTAACGGCCTGAGCCGTGACACCGGAAATCACGCCACTCGCATAGAGTGCGCCGACAACTGCGCCGGTTGTGGCGAGGAATAGTGCGACGTTGCTGAGCCGGCCGATCCAGCCCGGCTGCCGGCGTTCGAACGCCCAAATCGCCCAGCGGCGGGCGCCCTCGACATCGGCAACCATTACGGATGTTCCGCCTGTTCCGAATCCCGCAATCTACCACGCCGCGTCCTACGGGTCGCGCGTTGATCGCGGCAGCCTGCAGGCGCGCCAAACTCG
>VAZR01000003.1 GCA_005888515.1 Alphaproteobacteria bacterium
TAAGACGTCGGCCGTCTGTTGAAGAGCTGGCCCCACGGTTTCGTTCACGCCGCCGCTGAGTTCCGCCTCGTCTTCGTTCAGCACCCGTAGTACCTGCTCCGCCTCCAACCAATTCGGCTCCTGCGCATCTCTCGCGCGCTCTTGTTCGTGGAGCCATTTGAATACGATGCGCTCAACGTCGGCCGCTGTCGCCAGAACCGGAGCTGTTGAGTTCAATTGAAGCCGCCGCCGATGCATTGCAAAAAGCTCGTCAACCGCAACGGATCGGCGACGAACCAGCCTGACAGCTTGCCTCGGATCGGATGTGTTTAGCGCCTCCCGGATTTCGCGCTTGCCAATCGCCTCGCGCAGATCGGCCGGCACCTTGGCGCGAAAGTAATAACGTGCGCCGCGCCGCTGCAATCGGGTATGTCTGGGCAAGGTTTCCATCCCGGCGGTGTACCAATCAGGTGTCCGCTTGGGAAGCGAAAAGCCTTACATTCCAAGTTCTTGCTGGAAGCTCAGGGGTTTACGGCCCGCTGGCGGAGAGGGAGGGATTCGAACCCTCGGTCCCCCGCAAGGAGGACAACGGTTTTCGAGACCGCCCCGTTCGACCGCTCCGGCACCTCTCCGTGCTCTGGCATATGGGGCGGGTACGCCGCCGCTGCGATCCGAGGAGGGCGCGGACACTAACCGATGCCCGTCACGCCCGCAACCGCCGGCGCCGGATACGAGCATCGCCCGCTGCGCGCCGTTATCGGCCCGTGTGCGATGGGGCAATAAAGCCACGAACCTCCGCCGTTCCCGATCGTTGACTCGCCAGCCTTCGCGTTTTTTGCTGGGCGACGCCCATAAGAACGCAAGAGCCGAGCGGGCAAATGAGATGGCGGGCATGCGCTTTGCGGTTATGACATTGATGGCCTCATTGGCCTTTTTCTCGGCGTCAGCGGCGCCCGCGCGGGCGTCCGAGGTCCCGCTCGGGGAAAGCGGCGGCATCTATACGGTACCCGGAGAGATCAACCGAGCCGTGACCCTGCAATTTCTGGTCGACCCCGGATCCGCCGTGGTCGTCATACCGCGGTCCGTGTTGAGCCGGCTTATTCTCAATGGAACCGTCACCGAAGACGATGTGGTCGGCGTCAGTATTGCGGAACTTGCCGACCGGTCGCTTTACCAGACGGTGCGCATCAGATTGCGTGAGCTCCGGGTCGGCGACAATTTCGCTCGCGACGTGATTGCCTCGGTGGCGCCGGGACTGAACCATCCGCTGCTGGGGCAGAGTTTTTTAAAGAGATTTGCCTCGGTAACCCTGGACAACCAGCGGCGCGTCTTGATCCTGTCGGGTCCGGGTATGGCGATTCGGGCTGGGCGTATTCGGGTTCCTCTACGGCCCCGCAATATCCGGCGACAGTGGCGCCATCGCCATTTTATTCGTCCCCGCCGGCGGGGTCCTACAGCCCTTATAGCCCGCCGAGCTACTGGGCTCCGACGCGCTGATCTGCGGACCGAGCGGCGGGGCGCGGGATAATCGCCGGCAACAAAAAGCCCCGCGCGGCGAGGCGCGGGGCTTTATCGTCACACAACCGGGTTCGGCTCAGTACCCGTAGTAATACCGGTGACGCCACGGCCGCTCCCAGCCGCCGCCATAGTAGCGGTTCTCCCAACGCCGGAAACCGTAGTAGCCGTTCGGAACGCAACGGCCCCAGCGATTGGGATGAAACCCGCGGCCGCAACCGAAGGCGGCTTCGACAATGTTGCCGGACCCGGCCGACATGCCGAGATCCGGCGCAGCGGGAGCGGCGCTTGCACCCATCGACGAGGCGGCCAAAGCGATGGCGCCGGCAAAAGCAACAGTTGCGATGCGCATTTCGAGAATTCCTCCGCAGACGTGGTGATCAAAAAACGACACGGCGCCGAGACAATTCCCGGTTTGCGCGGAAAATGACCGCGCTCTTTGGTTTAGGCCGCGGCCCCTCGGCAGAACGCGGCATCAAGGCCCATGCGTCCTTCGGGACACGCCCTTTGGGCGCTCCTCAGGATGAGGTTGGCTGTTTGATGCGTCCAAAAATGTGCCTCATCCCGGACCTCCGGCGGAGCAGTCGAAGCACGCAAGCCGCGCCTCCAGCAGCAATCTGAGACAATGGTTCCTTCGACATTGCCGGGCGTGAGCTCGCCCGCCATTGTGATGTGCGGCTGGCGCGGGGGCGGGAAATGGCGGAGGAGAAGCGGCGTGTCGGGGTAATCGGCGCCGGAATGGGCGGGGTGTGCGCGGCATTGTGGCTGCAGCGCGACGGCCACCGCGTGTTTCTGGTCGACCCCGCCAATCCGGGCGAAGGCGCGTCGTTCGGCAATGCCGGCTGCTTCAACGGCTCGTCGGTGACGCCGACGGCCATGCCGGGTGTCGTCAAGCAGGTGCCGCGCTGGCTGATGGACCCGGTCGGCCCGCTGGCACTGCGCTGGAGCTATCTGCCGTCGATCCTGCCGTATCTCGTGCGGTTTGTGCGCTCGGCGACACCCGGGAAAGTGCGGGCGCAGGCCCGAGCGATGCGGCCGCTGGTCGGCCCGACCGTGCCGTTGGTGCGCGAACTGGCCAAGATGGCCGGCGCCGAAGAATTGGTGCATCAGCGCGGGCATCTCTACGTCTACCGCTCCGCCGAATCCTTGGCGAAGGACGCGTTCGCCTGGGCCTTGCGGCGCGAGAACGGCGTCGAAATCGACGAGTTCGACGCCGACGAGTTGCGCCAGCTCGAACCGGTGTTGTCGCGCGATTATGTGCGCGGCCTGCTGGTGCGCGAGAACGGGCATACCAGCAACCCGCTCGGGCTCGTCACCCGGTTGTTCGAGCTGTTCCGGCGGCAGGGCGGCGAGATCGTCGCGGCCCGCGCGCTCGGCTTCCGGCTCGACGGACGGCAACTGACGGCGATCAGCACCGATCAGGGCGATGTCGCGGCCGATGCGGCGGTGGTCTCGGCCGGGGCCTATTCGAAGCCGCTCGCCACAGTGCTCGGCGACAAGGTGCCGCTCGAGACCGAGCGCGGTTATCATTTGATGATCCGCGACCCCGAGGTGATGCCGCGCATCCCGACCGCCGATGCCGACGGCAAGTTCGTCGCGACGCCGATGGATACCGGGCTGCGCTTTGCCGGCACGGTCGAATTGGCCGGGCTCGACGCGCCGCCCGATTGGCGCCGCTCGCAAATCTTGTTGGCGCAAGGCCGCAGGATGCTGCCGGGGCTGGCGGCGCAGCATGCCGAAGAGCGGATCTCGGTGTGGATGGGGCACCGGCCGGCGATGCCCGATTCACTGCCGGTGATCGGGCCGTCGCAGAGTTCGCCGGATGTGATCTACGCGTTCGGGCACGGCCATGTCGGCATGACCGCGGCGCCGATGACCGGCAAGATCGTCGCCGATCTGCTGGCGGGCCGACCGGCGCCGATCGACATCGCGCCGTTCGCCGCCGCCCGGTTCGGATAAACCGCGACAATTATAATCCTGCTGTCATTGCGAGGAGCGAAGCGACGAAGCAATCCCGATCGGTCTAGCCCCAATCGGAAGGAGATTGCTTCGCTTCGCTCGCAATGACATGCCGTTTTTATGTTGTAGTGAACCAAGCGACAGCGCGCGACCGGAGGGAGACATGGCACTGGGGGCGGAGCGGTTTCTGACGACGCATACCGGCAGCCTGCCGCGGCCCGATGATTTGATCCGCATGATGTTCGCAAAGGAAGAAGGCGTGCCGGTCGATCCCGCCGCGCTGACGGCGCGCATCGGCGAAGCGGTTGCCGAGGTCGTCAAGAAGCAGGCCGATGCCGGCATCGACCTGATCAATGACGGCGAGATGTCGAAACCGAGCTATGCCACCTATGTCAAAGACCGGGTGACCGGCTTTGGCGGGACCAGCAACACCTTTGTCTATCAGGATCTGGCGGAGTTCCCGCGGCTCGCGCAACGCGTGTTCGGCGACCCCGGACGCTCGCGGCGCAAGACGCCGGCCTGCACCGGGCCGATCGGAATCGCCGACCCGGCGGCGCCGCGACCGATGTCGAGCATCTGAAATCCGCGTTGGGAGCGGTGAACGCGGCCGGCGGTTTTCTCAGCGCCGCCTCGCCCGGCGTCATCTCGCTGTTCTTCCGCAACGATTACTACCCGAACCAGGAGGCGTATCTGTTTGCGATCGCCGAGGCGGTGCGCGGCGAGTACGAGGCGATCGCCGGGGCCGGGATCACGCTGCAGATCGATTGCCCCGATCTCGCGATGGGGCGGCACATCCAATACGCCGATCTGACGATCGAGGAATTCCGCAAGCGGGCGCGGCTGCATGTCGAGGCGCTGAACCATGCGCTGGCGCGGATCGCGCCGGAGCAGGTGCGGATGCATCTGTGCTGGGGCAATTACGAAGGCCCGCACCACTGCGACGTGCCGCTGGCCGACATCATCGACATCGTGTTCCTGGCACGGCCGGGCACGATCTCGTTTGAGGCGGCCAACCCGCGCCATGCCCACGAATGGACCTTGTTCGAGCGCGTGAAATTGCCGGAGGGCAAGACCATCATCCCCGGCGTCATCGAGTCGAAATCGAATTTTATCGAGCACCCGGAATTGGTGGCGCAGCGCATCGCGCGCTACGCCAATCTGGTCGGGCGCGACAATGTCATCGCCGGCAGCGATTGCGGGTTCGGCACCTGGGTCGGGCAAGCCGCGGTCGATCCCGATGTGGTGTGGGCCAAGCTGGCGGCGATGGCGGAGGGCGCGCGGCTCGCCTCGCGGCAATTCTGGAAATCTTGAGCCGCCTTGCCGGAGGGTTCCGCCTCTTCTACGATATGAGATCGCATCGAACGGCTCCATGAGAGCAGGAGGTTCCGATGGCCAATGACGTCTCGACCATAACCAAACCGGGCACCAAGTCCTCTGCGAAGCTCGGCTACACCAGCGCGAAAAAGCCGATCATGACCAAGGGAAGGCGCGATTTCTTCAGCTATCGCGACCTCGACCTGAAGGCGGCCAGCGGCGGGCAGATGCGCGGCCAGATCATGAAGGCGAAGACCGGCATGACGCAGCCGACCGGCTGGCACTACCATACCTGCGACAGTCAGTTCGTGTACCTGTTGAACGGCTGGGTCGAGCTCGAATTCGAGGGCGGCGAGTTTCTGCGTTGCGAGAAGGGCGACACGGTCTACATTCCGGGCGGGCTGCCGCACAACGAGCTGCGCACCTCGGATGATTTCGAGGCGCTGGAAATCTCGGTCCCGGGCGAGCTCGGCACGGTGCCGGTCGACCCGCCGTCCAAGTCCGCGTAGCCGCGCCGCCCTTGATATCGCCAAAACCCCGTGCCGGGCACCCACGTCTTTCCGGTAGGCTGACGCGCGATTGAAAGACGTGGGTGGCCGGGACACGCCCGGCCACGGGGCGTTTTAGCGCTTTGTTGGGGAAGCGCGATTCCTAATGCGGCGATGAGCGACGTGGATCGACGGGTCTTGCTTGCGCTCGCTGGTGCTGCACTCGTGGGCGGGTGGCTGGCGATGCCGCGGCCGGCGCGGGCTTGGCCGGCACCGGCGCCGTTGCGGCGGCTCCGGCTGTCGAACGCCCATACCGGCGAGAGCTTTGACGGCCCGTTCCGCGACGATGTCGGGCCGATCTCGCAGGCGATGTCGGATCTCTCGGTGTTTCTGCGCGATCATCATTCCGGCGAGAAGATCGCGATCGATGTCGGCGTCCTCGATTTTCTCGCCAGCGTCATGGATGCGGTCGGCGCGACCAGCGCGACGATCCTGTCGGCCTACCGGACGCGCGAGACCAATGCGATGCTGGCGCGCACCACCTTCGGGGTCGCCGATAACAGCCAGCACATCTACGGGCGGGCGCTCGATGTGCGGCTCGCGACGCGCAATGAGGAGGCGATGCAGGCCGCGCGCGCGATGCTGCGCGGCGGCGTCGGCTGGTATCCGCGTTCCGGCTTTTTCCACCTCGACAGCGGCCCGGTGCG
>VAZR01000004.1 GCA_005888515.1 Alphaproteobacteria bacterium
ATCATGTCCTCGCGGGATTGGGATCGCGTGCCCGCAGCCTCGGATGCGAAACCCGAATGGTCAAGTCCGCTGGATCGGGAGGCCGGGTGAAGCGATTGGCGCTCGCAAGCATGCTTCTGATAGCCGGGTTGTGCGCCGCCGCCACCATGTCATCGGCGGCCGAACCGACGGCGGCGGAGAGCGAAGGGCTCGCCCATCTGCTGCCCGCGCTCGCCTCGATAGAAGCAAAGGAAGGCGCGACCAGCCCGTATCTGCTGCCGCTGCTCGAGGAGATCGCCGAACTGCGCCTGCATGCCGGCGAACTCGCCGAGGCGGGGGCGTTGCGCCGGCGGGCGCTCAATATCGCGATCGTCCGCTTCGGCAGCGACTCGCCGAGCGCCGCCGAGGCGATGGTCGCGGTGGCGCTCGCCGATATCCACGGGCGCCATTATCTGGACGCGGAGCCGCTGCTGATCGCGGCCGAGACAATCCTCGAAGAGCGGGTCGCGCCGGATCACCCGGCGCTGGCGGCCGCGTTAGCCGCCCTGGCCCGCATCGCATTGGCACGGGGCGAGCCGGCGGAAGCCGAACGCCTGGCGGAGCGGGCGGTCGGCATCGCGCGGCGCAATCCGCATGGGCGCTCGACCGAGCCGCTGCGGGCTCTCGGCGCGGCGCTGGCCGCCCGCGAACGCTTCGCGGAAGCCGAGCAGGTGCTGAACGAAGCGCTGGCGCAGGACCGGGAGCATCATGGGCCGGAGGGGCTCGCGACGGCGCGCAGCCTGGCGCAGCTCGCCAATGCCGAGTTGCGCGCGCACCGTTTCGCCGAGGCGTTGCCGCTGGTCCAGCAGGCCATCGCGATCGACCAGGCGCGGCTTGGTCCATCGCATCCGTTCATCGCCGACGATCTGCTCGATCTAGGTCTCGTCTATGACGGGGTGAAACGGACCGCGGATTCGCGCCGCGCCTTCGCTGCCGCCGTCGAGGTGCTCGAACGCGGCGCCGGCCGTGACACGCCGCGCGTCGCCTATGTCGAGCTAGAGCTGGCGCGGCTCGACCGTCAGGATGGCGCAATCCCCTTCCGACGGAGCTTACCCCGAGGGGGATTGCTTCGTCGCTGCGCTCCTCGCAATGACGTAGGGGTGGGCGGTTCAGTAGAGGCGGGTGCGGTAGCTCTCCGCGGTCATCCGCTCGCCCTCGACGGGGTCGGTGCCGATCTGCTCGGCGATGATGCGGCCGAGCGATGGCCATTCGCCGCGCGGGATGTGTTTTTCCGGGTTCCACAGATCGGAGCGGATCAGCGCCTTGCCGCAGTGGAAATAGACTTCCTCAGCGGTGATCAGGATACCGCTGCGCGGCACCTTGCCGTTGACCGCGAGCGGCTCCAAGAGCGCCGGATCGGTCGTGATGCGGGCTTTGCCGTTGACGCGCAGCGTCTCGTTGACGCCGGGGACGAAAAAGATCAGCCCGACCCCGGGCCTCGTCAGCAGATTGCCGATCGTATCGACCCGGTTGTTGCCGAGCCGGTCGGGGATCAACAGGGTTTCATCGTCGATGACTTTGACGAAGCCGGGCGCATCGCCCTTGGGCGAGGCGTCGCAACGTCCCGACGGATCGCCCGAGGCAATGACCAGGAACGGCGATAGCGCGATAAAGGCGCGGGAATGCTTTTCCAGCCGGGGCAGCTGCTTTTTGACCGTCCGCTCCATCGGCTCGCCGTAGATTTCACGGATCTCGACGATGTCCTCGATGATATCCACCCTCGCCTCCTCTGGCAGGTCGCGCCTACTATGCACGAGCGAAGCGGCAATCTCCAGGCGGAGAAACGCGCGATGGGCGTGAATGTTGCCCGCGAGGAGCGGCCGGAGGGCGGTTATCTGGTCCGGCTGACCATCGATAATGCCGCGAAGCTCAACTCGCTCAATCGCGCGCTGACGCTCGAAATTGTCGATGCCATCAAGGCGCTCGAAGCCGAGCCGGAGTTGCGACTCGTCATCGTCACCGGGGCCGGCGAGCGCGCCTTTGTCGGCGGCGCCGATATCAACGAACTGGCCGCGCTCGACCCCGACAGCGCCCGCGAGTTCATCACGCTGGTGCACCGCTGCTGCGACGGCTTCCACCGCCTGCCGGTGCCGGTCATCGCCCGGATCGACGGCTATGCGCTCGGCGCCGGGCTGGAACTTGCCGCCGCCTGCGATCTGCGCGTCGCCAGCGAGCGCGCGATGTTCGGCATGCCCGAGGTCAGGGTCGGCATTCCGTCGGTCATCGAGGCGGCATTGCTGCCGCAGCTGATCGGGTATGGCCGCACGCGGCGGCTGTTGCTGACCGGCGTCTTGATCGACGCCGAGGAGGCGCTCGCCTGGGCGCTGGTCGATGCGGTGGCTCCGCCCGACCGGCTCGACGTCGTCATCGAGCGCTTTGCCGCCGCGATCCTCGCCGGCGGCCCGCAGGCGATCAGGCTACAGAAGAAGCTGATCCTCGATTGGGAGGAATTGGGCACGGGCGCCGCGGTCGCGCGCGGCATCGAGATCTTTACCGAGGCTTATGCGACCGACGAGCCGCACCGCATGGCTACCGCCCAACTTGCGGCGATGCGCGCCCGCCGCGCCAAGCGCGACCCAGGACCGCGCTGATGCCGACCAAACGCGCCCCCCGGCAAGCCGGGCTTGCCGATTTCAGCGGCGCCGACCCGCATTATTATGGCCACCGCGATCGGCTGCGGCAGCGCTTGATCGAGGCCGGCGCCGACAGCCTGCCGGATTACGAGCTGCTCGAATTCATGCTGTTCGCGAACGATCTGCGCAAAGACGTGAAGCCGTTGGCGAAGGCGCTGATCGAGCGGTTCGGCGGGTTTGCCGAGGTGCTGGGCGCCGAGCCCGACGCGCTGCGCAAGGCCGGGGTGCGCGACCCGGCGATCGCGGTGCTGAAATCCGCGCGCGAGGCGGCGCTGCACTTATCGCGCGCGGATTTGCGCGAGCGCGACGTGATCGGTTCGTGGGACCGGCTGATCGCTTATTGAAATACCAAGATCGCCTACAGTCCGGTCGAGGAGTTCCATATCTTGTTTCTCGATCTATCCGCGCGAGGTGATGCGCCGGGCGCTGGAGCTGTCCAGCAGCAATTTGATTATATTACATAATCATCCGTCCGGCGATCCGACCCCCTCGAAGGCTGACATCGCGGTCACGCGCGACATCGTCAATGCCGCCAAGCCGCTCGGCGTCACGGTGCACGACCACCTGATCATCGGCCGCGGCCGGCATACGAGCCTGCGCGATCTGGGGCTGTTGAACTAGGCGGAGGCGCGGATCGTTCCCGGCCGGAAGAACAGCGCAAGCTTCAAGCTCTCGGCGATCCGCTCGGCCTTGTCGCGGAACCGCTCGGCGACGGCCGGCGCGAACAGTTCGTCCGCGGTTTCCCGCCACAGCGTGAGCCAGCGATCGAAGAATACCGGCTCGATCGGCTGTTTCACATGTGCCGCCATCGGATTGCCCTTGTAGCGCCCGGTGGTCAGCATCACGGACGACCAGAAATCGCAAAGCTTACGGAGATGCTCGTCCCAATCGGAAATGGCGGCGTTGAACACCGGCCCGATCAGCGGGTCGCGCCGCGCCTTCGCATAGAAGCGCTCGACCAGAGCGGCGATGGCCAATTCGGTGATGTCGTCAAAGGGTGCCATAGGGTCAGCAACGCTCGAAAGTCAGAGCTTTCAAATAGTTTCTGACCCCTGCGCTGCGAGACGGCAGGACGCCGCAGGCATCCGCCCTAACTCCTGTCAAAACCCCCTCCCCCGGGCTTGTCCCGGGGGTCCACGTCTTCATTGGCTAGAAAGGTGGAAGAAAGACGTGGATGGCCGGGACAAGCCCGGCCAAGGGGCTTCAGGAGATGCCCCTTTCCAAGCAGCCGCGGAGCTAATTCAGCTTTGATTTGAGCTGCTGCAGGAAGGCGGCGGCCTGGTGGCGCGCCATGCCTTCGGGGGCGCGCCGGATGAATTCTTCGAGCGCGCCGACCGAGGCGCGCATGTTGCCGAGTCGAGCATGCAGGATCCCTGATTCGTGCCACAGCTCGGCCAGATCGGGGGCCAGCATCAGCATCGTGTCGATGACGCGTATCGCGTGCTCCTGCCGTCCGGCCTGCAGCAGGCGCGATTTCAGGTTGTTCTGCAGCCGCAGCAGCACGTCGCGGTCGCTGACCGGCGCGTAATGCTCGGGCGACAGCTCGATTTCCTGCCCGGCCGTCGCCTTCAGCAGCTCGCGCAGCATCGCCGCTTCGCAGACTTGCCCGCCATGAAACGGGTCGAGGATCAGCCGTTCGGCGCCCTCGCCGAGCCGGACCAGGAAATGCCCGGGAAAGGCCAGCCCGACGCTCTCCCAGCCCTGCGCCCGCGCGGTATGCAGATAGAGGATCCCAAGCGCCACCGGCAGGCCTTTGCGGCGGTCGACGACCCGCATCAGATTGGCGTTCTGCAGATCGTCGTAGGTCAGCTCATCGCCGCTATAACCGTATTTCAGCAGGATGATCTCGTTGAGCGCGTGCGCCCGCGCCGCGAGATCGCCGGCTGCGCCGGCATGCCGGCCGACATCGCGAGCCAGCGCCATCAGGTGCTGCCGATAGCGGCTGAGCCCGACCCGCGGCCGCTCGAACGAGGCAAGCGCGAGCGCCGCCTCGCCGATCGGCAGAACCGGCGATGCGGCGGCGCCGAGCTCGCGCAGATAACGGGCGCATTGCTCGGGATCGAAGGCGTCGGGCAGCTCGCTCATTCCAGAGTCAAAGGATCACAGCTTCTGCACCTCGATCGGAGCGGAGCGCGGCGCCGGTCCGGATAAAGCCGGGCTGCCGCTGATGACAGGCGCAGGTCCCGGCGGGGGACCGGGCGGCCGCTCCGCGATCGGCGCGCCCGAACGAAGCTCGACATACGACACGACCCGCTTCACCCCCGGAATATAACGGGCAATGCGGGCGGCCAGTTCGAGCTCGGCCTGCGTACGCGCCGACCCGATCAGGTACACCGAGCCATTGCTGGTGTCGATCGTGTAGTTGCCCGAACGGACATCGGGATCCAGCATCATTTCCGAACGAAGACGCGCGGTGATCCAGGCATCCTTGGTGGCGTCCCAGGTAGAGCCCGGAGGCGCCACCTCGACTTCATCGTACAGCGCCTTAACCCCGGGAACCCTCCCGGCGACCTGCACGGCGCGCGCCTTCATATCCGGCGTGGCGACGCGGCCGGTCAACATCACCCGGCCCTGATAGACGGTTGTCGTGATGCCCTCCTGCAGACCGGGACCGGCCTCGACGAAAGCCCTTTCTACATCGCCCTGGATCTCGAAGTCGCCGACCGCCCCGCCGACACCGCGTTCCTGGGCGGCGGCGTAACCACCACCGCTGGCAGCGGCAAGGCCCCCGACGATCAGCGCGCCGGCGCACCCACCCAGCATCATCGGAAGCGCCACCAGACAGACAACGCATAACATGGAATTGAGCCGCGACATGTTCCCCCCACGGCGTAGCCTCCAGCGCATTGTGGAATTTTCGCCGAAGCCCGCAAGAGCGGCAGCCGTGGCATTTTTCGGCGATCAGGTGCCGGGCAGGTGAAGACCGTCAGCGGTGGCCGTGCGCCGGGCAAATCAAGCGCCGCGGCCAAGGGGTTGGCGTTCGCGCAAGCTGCTCGGCAGCAGCTGCTATCGGAACGCGGGCATTACTCATCGCTGCGCCATGCGCCTGCCAGGTGCCGCGGCGGGCGCGACGGCGCCACCAGCATCACGTCGAATCGGATGGTCAGAGCGGCCAGTTCGGGCCGCGTCATCAAAAAGGCGGATGCGGCCCGGGCGATGCGTCGCCGCTGGCGCGGCAGCACCGATTGAGCGGCGCTCGCGAGGTCCCGGCGCGACTTCACCTCGATGATCGCTAACACCCGGCCGCGCCGCGCGAGGATGTCGATTTCGCCGGACGGACAACGCCAATGGCTGGCGAGGATGCGCCAGCCGCGCAGCCGCAGATGCCAACGGCATAACAATTCGGCGAAGCGGCCGCGCCGCTCGGCGGCCTGCCGTTCGGGGCTCGGACGAATCGCTCGCCGGCGCGCAGCGGCCGTCATTTGCGTGAGCCCTTGCCGTGCGAACCTTTGCCTTGCAGCGCAAGAGCGCGATCGTAGAGAACGCGCCGCGCCAGCCCCGTCTCCGCGGCGAGCTGGGCGACGGCATCGCGCAGGCTATGGGTGTCGAGCAGCTGAGTGAGTCGCGCGTCGATATCCGCTTCCGCCGGGGCGGTCGGCGGCGGCGGCCCGACGACAATCACGGCCTCGCCGCGTGGTGGCCCCGCGGCCTGGTAATGCTCGGCCAGTTCGGATAGCCGGCCGCGGCGGACCTCCTCATGCCGCTTGGTCAGTTCGCGCGCCACCGCGGCATCGCGGGGACCAAGGATCTCGGCCATGTCGGCAAGCGCCGCGGCGAGCCGCGAGGGTCCTTCGAAAAATACCAGCGTCGCGGCAAGGTTCGTCCATTGCTCGAGCGTGCGCCGCCGTGCCGCCGAGCGCGGCGGCAAGAAGCCGGCGAACAGAAACACCTCCGGCGGCAGGCCCGACAGGATCAGCGCGGTCAGAGCGGCAGAGGGCCCTGGGGCCGCAGTCACCGGCAGGTCCTCGGCAAGCGCGGCGCGCACCAGCTTGAACCCGGGGTCGGAGACCAGGGGGGTGCCGGCATCGGAGACCAGCGCCACCCTCTCGCCGCGGCGCAGCGCTTCCAACACGGCCGGCCGCACGCGATCGGCATTGTGGTCGTGATACGGGTCGAGCGGGGTCTTGATGATCGGCGTCGCGACGAGGTGGAGACCGGCGGCTAGTTCGTGCTCGGGAGCCCATGCAGTGGCATCGACCGCGGCATTCCCAATCGAACTCGGCGGCGATGATCGCAACAATAGCATTGCGTCGGGTTTACTTGATCCAATGCGATGGTTAGGGTCGCGCCCGGCAGTCGCATTCTTGCCGGAGGCTTCCTGTGTTGCGCTGGCGTTTTTCGCGGTTCGCCTCACCGATCGCTGCTCTCGTTGTGCTGGTCGCGCTGACGGGCTGCGTGCGCGGCCCAATGGTAGCGGCGCCGCTCGGATCGCCGCAATCGCCGTTTGGCGGTCCTGGCGCGCCGCCGCCGGGCGGTCCGCAACCGCCGCCTGGCCCGGGCGGACCGGTAAAGGTCGCTATGCTGCTGCCTTTGTCGGGCGCCAACGCCGAACTCGGCAAGGCGATGCTCGAAGCGGCACAACTGGCTCTGTTCACCACCGGCAACGACCGGCTGACATTGATGCCGCGCGATACCAGCGGCACTCCCGACGGGGCCGCCAATGCGGCGCGCTCGGCGATTACCGAGGGGGCGCAGCTGATTCTCGGCCCGCTGCTCGCCGCCGAGGTCGATGCGGTCAAGCCGGTCGCCGGCGAGGCCAAGGTCAACGTCATTGCCTTCTCGACGGCGACGCAACTGGCCGGCGGCAATGTGTTTTTGATGGGCTTTCTGCCGCGCCAGGAGGTGGTGCGCGAGGTTTCCTTCGCCCGCGAACGCGGCGCCGCGCGGTTTGCGGTGCTGGCGCCGAACACCGAATACGGCCGCGTCATGACCGACGCGCTGCGCGAGACCGCGAGCCAGGGCGGCGGAACGGTGGTCAAGACCGAAACCTTCGACCCGCGCTCGGGCGATGTAGGTGCCGCGGTCCAGCGGCTGATCGGCAATGCGGCAGCGGCCGACGCACCAGGTGCAGCGCCGGGGGCGGCCCCAGGCGCTGCCGCCGGTTTCGACGCATTGCTGCTGCCCGAAGGCGGCGAACAGCTGAAGCAGATCGCTCGCCGGCTCAAACAAGTGGGCATCGGCGGACCACAGGTGCATCTGCTCGGCAGCGGGTTGTGGGACGATCCTTCGACTGCCGGCGAGCCGGCGCTCTATGGCGGCTGGTTCGCCGCCTCGCCGCCGGATGCCCGCCGCGAATTCGATAACCGATTTCAGGCGACCTACGGCCATGCGCCGCCGCGCCTGGCATCGCTCGCTTTCGACGCCGCCGCGCTCGCCTCGGTGCTGGCGAAGGCCGGCGGCAACCCGCTTTTCTCGAATGATGCGCTTCTGAACCCGAGTGGTTTCACCGGGGTTGACGGGCTGTTCCGTTTCACGCCGCAAGGGCTTGTGCAGCGCGGTCTCGCGGTGCTCGAAGTACAGCCGCAAGGCAATATCGTCGTCAGCCCGGCACCGCGCGACTTCCGGGACTTTGTGTACTGATTTGCACGCCGCGTAGGGGGAAAGCGAAGCGCATTCCGCAGACGGCACGCAGCGAATTGGCGGATTACGCTGCGCTCATCCGCCCTACGAATACGTGATTAGCGCGGCCAGTACCGCATTGAGGCGCTGACGGCCCGCCGCAGTCGCGGTCAGGCGCTGATCATCCAAGGTCAGGAAACCACCCTCGATGAGGCGGGCCAGCGGCGCCCCGAACAGATCATCGGCTGTGCGGCCCGCCAGCGCTTCGAGGCGCGAGCGCGAGACGCCCTCGGCGAGACGAAGACCCATCATCAGCATTTCCTCGACCGCGGTCTCGCGCGGGATCGGCACCATCTCGTCCGTTGCCGAACCTGTTTCCTCGATGGCGGCGAGCCAGGCTTCGGGAGCGCGACGTTGTTGGGTCGCGAGCTTGCCGTCACCACGCGTGATGCGGCCATGCGCGCCGGGGCCGATCCCGAGATAGTCCTCGTAGCGCCAATAGGCGAGGTTATGTCGGCATTCCGCGCCGGGCCAGGCGTGGTTCGAGATCTCATAGGCCGGCATGCCGGCCTCAGCGAGCCGTTGCTGCGTGACCTCGAACAGGGCGGCTGCGGTGTCTTCGTCGGCAGCAAGGATTTCGCCGCGCTCGGCGCGATTGCCGAAGGCGGTGCCGGGCTCAATCGTCAGCTGATAGAGCGAGAGATGCGTACCGGCGAGCGCTAGCGCCTCGCCGAGCTCGTCTTCCCAGGCCGCAAGACTCTGACCGGGGCGAGCGTAGATCAGGTCGAACGAATAACGCGGGAAGGTGTCGCGGGCGAGCGCGATTGCGGCGATGGCCTCCTGCCGATCATGGCGCCGCCCGAGAAACTGCAATGCCGGCGGGTCGAGCGCCTGGACCCCGAGCGACAGCCGGTTGACCCCGGCCGAGGCGAACCCGGCAAATCGCTCGGCCTCCGCCGAATTCGGATTGGCCTCTAGCGTCACTTCGAGAGCGGCCGCGACGGGCCACAACGCCTTTACGCGCTCGATCAACGCCGCGACCGTGTCGGGCGGCATCAAGGATGGCGTGCCGCCGCCGAAGAAGATCGACACGATTTCGTGCCCGGGAGCCAGCTCAGCCTGCCGTTCCAGATCGGCGAGCAAGGCGCGGGTCCAGCGCTCCTCGTCGATCCGGTCGCGGACATGGCTGTTGAAGTCGCAATACGGGCATTTCGACCGGCAGAACGGCCAATGAATGTAGACCGCCAGCGGCATCCGGGCCTGCTGCAGGAATGCTTTGCGTCCTTCGAGACGGCGTGCTGCGCACGCCTCCTCAGGATGAGGAACGATGGGGGATGGCATCAAACAAACTTCCTCATCCTGAGCGCGAGCGCAGCGAGCAGTCGAAGGACGCATGATCTCGATCCAGGATTTCCAGCTTTGCCCGCATGCGGGCGGGACGCCCGCGGTCCAACCATCGCCGCCCCCGACTCACTCTCCAAAGCAGGCGGCGACCAGCTTTGCGAAGGCGCGGGCGCGATGGCTAATCCGGTGCTTGAGATCGGGGTCGATTTCGCCAAAGGTCTGATCGTAGTCATCGGCGATGAATATGGGGTCGTAGCCGAAACCGCGCTCGCCCCGTGGCGGCCAAGTCAGTACGCCATGCACCTCCCCACGGAACAGCGCCTCCTCGCCATCCGGCCAGGCCAGCGCCAACACCGCGACGAAATGGGCCTTCCGATCCTTATCGCCGAGCTCGCGCTCTACGCGCTTCATTGCGATGCGGAAATCCTTCTTGGGGCCAGCCCAGCGCGCCGAGTAGATACCGGGCGCGCCGTCCAATGCCAGCACGACGAGCCCGGAATCGTCGGCGAGCGCCGGAAGACCGCTCGCCGCGGCCGCGGCATGCGCCTTCAGCGCGGCATTGCCCTCGAACGTGGTCTCCGTTTCTTCAGGTTCCGGCAGACCGAGCGCGCCGGCACCGATCGCGATCACGCCATAGGGCATCAGCAGCTTTTCGATCTCGGCGATCTTCCCGGGATTGTGGCTGGCGATGACCAGCCGCTCGCCGGCTCGGATGCGACGCGGCATCGTTCTCAGAGCCCGAGGGCGGTCTGCCCCTTTGCCCCCACCCTGCCCTCCCCCGTGATCCCCGGGTCTAGCCCGGGGAGGGGAGGGTTAGGAAAGGAGCGGGGGAGGGTTAGAGAGTGGGCCCGGATGCGGTGCGGCATGATCTCAGACCAGCCCGAGCGCGGCCCGCTGCTGCCGGGTCAATTCGGCGATGCCGGCGCGGGCGAGCGCGAGCATGCGGGTAAAGCTCGCCTCGTCGAACGGCGCCGCCTCGGCGGTCGCCTGGATCTCGACGATGCCGCCGCCGCCGGTCAGCACGAAATTGGCGTCGGTTTCCGCGGTCGAGTCCTCGGCGTAATCGAGATCGAGGACCGGAAGCCCCTCGACGACGCCGCACGACACCGCCGCGACACTGTCATTCATCGGCAGAGCCGGCAGCAAGCCGGCCGCGACGAATTTCGCGAGCGCCTGATAGAGCGCGACATAGCTGCCGGTGATCGCCGCCGTGCGAGTCCCCCCGTCGGCCTGCAACACATCGCAATCGATGCGGATCTGCCGCTCGCCGAGCGCGGCGAGGTCGGTCACCGCGCGCAGGCTGCGCCCGATCAGCCGCTGGATCTCCTGGGTGCGGCCGCTTTGCCGGCCGCGCGCCGCTTCGCGGTCCGTGCGGGTATGGGTCGAGCGCGGCAGCATGCCGTATTCGGCGGTGACCCAGCCGCGCCCGGTATTGCGCAGGAACGGCGGCACCCGCTCCTCGACCGACGCGGTGCACAGCACATGGGTATCGCCAAACCGCGCGAGACACGAGCCTTCGGCATATTTGGCGACGCCCGGCTCCAGGCCGACCGGGCGCATCGCCTCCGGGGCGCGTCCGGAAGGTCGCATCGCTATGGCTCCTCAAAAAGATTGCCCTGCCCAATCGGCGGGACCGATCGGCGCACCGGCCGGCGCGAGCCGCCGGCGATGACCCCGACCTTGCCATCGTAGAATTCGAGCTCCAGGGCGGTATTGGGCCGCACCTTGACGGCATCGGTGACGACCTTCTCGGCGGCGTCGCGGACCACGACATAGCCGCGCGCCAACAGGCTTTCGTGACGCTCCGAATGGGTCGCGAGGCGGCCGGTGAAATTGTCGAGCGCGTCGTGCTTGGCGGCGAGCGCGCGGACCAAAGCGGCAGCGAGCCGCGGCTCGGCATCGGCGAGCCGATCGCGGGCGCGGCCGATATCGGCAGCGAGCATCGCGGGACGCAGCCGCGCCGCGGCGAGATCGAGCCGCTGGCGGACGGAGCCGAAGCGGGCGGCGATCGCAACGAGCTGCAATCGGCGCTCGGTGAAAAACCGGGACAGGCCGCCGGTCAGCCGCGCCGCCTTGCCGCCGAGCTCGGCAATCAGGTCGAGGCGCACCGGCACCGCCATCTCGGCCGCCGCGGTCGGGGTCGGGGCGCGGCGGTCGCTGGCATGGTCGATCAGCGTCGTGTCGGTCTCGTGCCCGACCGCCGAGATCAGCGGGATCGCCGACGCCGCGGCAGCGCGCACGACAATCTCCTCGTTGAACGGCATGAGGTCTTCGAGGCTGCCGCCGCCGCGCGCGACAATCAGCAGGTCGGGACGCGGCACGACACCGCCTGGCGCGAGCCGATTGAAGCCGGCGATTGCCGCGGCGATCTGGGCCGCTGCGCCTTCGCCCTGCACCGCCACCGGCCAGATCAGCACGCGTCGCGGAAAGCGATCGGCGAGGCGGTGCAGGATGTCGCGAATGACCGCGCCGCTTGGCGAGGTGACGATACCGAGGATTTCCGGCAGGAACGGCAGATTTTTTTTCCGCTCGGCCGCGAACAGGCCCTCGGCGGAGAGGCGCTGGCGGCGATCCTCGAGGATCTTCAGCAACGCCCCGATGCCGGCAAGCGCGATCGAATCGATGACGAGCTGGTATTTCGAGCGGCCGGGATAGGTGGTCAGCCGTCCGGTGCAGACCCCTTCCATGCCGTCTTCCGGCTTGATCGGCAGGCGGATCGCGGTCTGGCGCCAGCACACCGCGTCGAGCGCGGCGTCGGAATCCTTCAGCACGAAATAGCAATGACCCGAGCCGTGGCGCTTGAAGCCGGAGATCTCGCCGCGCACCCGGACATGCGAAAAATTCTCCTCGACCGAGCGCTTCAATGCCAGCGACAGCTCGGAGACGGTATACTCCGGCAGGTTTCCTCGCGCGGGTTCGCCCCAGGCGGTCGCGGCGTCGAGTGGCTGATCGTTCATCGCCCCATATTACCGGAGCCGGAGAGCAAGAGCGATGCGAGTGCTCCTAATTTTCCCTCTTCCCCCGCTTACGGGGGGAGAGGGTTGGGGTGAGGGGGGTGTCGAATCCGCACCCTGGCCCCACCGACCCTCACCCACCGGTCGCTGGCGCGACCGGTCCCCCCTCTCCCGCAATGCGGGCGAGAGATTCGGCCGACGGAGCTTCGTTTGATGCGGGTGCTTGTCGTCGGGTCGGGCGGACGCGAGCATGCGCTGGTCTGGGCGATCGCCGCCTCGCCGCTGGTCGACCGGGTCTATTGCGCGCCGGGCAATGCCGGCATTGCCGCAGACGCGGAATGCGTACCCGTCGCGATCGGCGACACGGCGGGGCTGATCGCCTTCTGCCGCAAGGCGGCGATCGATTTTGTCGTGGTCGGGCCGGAGGCGCCGCTGGTCGCCGGCCTCGTCGATGCGCTGGAAGACGCCGGCATCGCCGCTTTCGGTCCGAGCAAGGCCGCCGCCGCGCTCGAAGGGTCGAAGGGTTTTTTGAAGGATCTGTGCGCCCGAGAGGAGATTCCGACCGCCGCCTATCGCCGGTTTCGCGATGCCGCGGCGGCCAAGGCCTATATCGCCGCACAGGGCGCGCCGATCGTGATCAAGGCCGACGGGCTCGCCGCGGGCAAGGGCGTCACCGTCGCCGCGACGCTCGCCGAGGCCCATGCGGCGGTCGACGCAGCGCTCGGCGAAGGACGGTTCGGCGCGGCCGGCGCCGAGATTATCGTCGAGGAATGCCTCGTCGGCGCGGAGGCGAGCTTTTTCGCGCTGGTCGACGGCACCAATGCGCTGCCGCTGATCGCGGCGCAGGACCACAAGCGGGTCGGCGACGGCGATACCGGTCCCAATACCGGTGGGATGGGCGCCTATTCGCCGACGCCGCTGCTGACGCCGGCGGTCGAAGGCGAGGTCATGGAGCGGATCATCCTGCCGACCCTGCGGGCGATGCAGCGCGACGGCCGTCCGTTCAAAGGCGTGCTCTATGCCGGGCTGATGCTGACGGAGGCGGGACCGAAATTGCTCGAATACAACGTCCGCTTTGGCGATCCGGAATGCCAGGTGCTGATGATGCGGCTGATGAGCGACATCGTGCCGGCACTGATTGCGACGCGCGACGGCATCCTGAAAGAGGTCGATCTGCGTTGGTATGACGAGGCGGCGCTGTGCGTCGTCATGGCTGCTAGGGGCTATCCGGACGATCCGTCGCGCGGCACCGAGATCCGCGGCCTCGATGCGGCGGGGAGCGACGCCGAGGTCAAGATTTTCCACGCCGGCACGAAGCGCGACGGCGACCGGATCTTGGCCGATGGCGGACGGGTGCTCGGAGTGACGGCGCTCGGGCAGGATTTGACCGCCGCGCGCGAGCGGGCGTATCGGGCCGTCGGCAAAGTCGATTGGCCGGAAGGTTTCTGCCGCCGCGATATCGGCATGCGCAGCCGCTAAGGCAGTGTAGGGCGGAAGAACGAAGCGCATTCCGCCAATGAGCGAGACGGAGATCGGCGGAATGCGCTGCGCTTTTCCGCCCTACGCGCTACGATTGCGGCCAGAACGCCCGCTGAGAGGTCTGTGTGCCCTCACCCGATAATGCTTTCCGGCTCGATGGCAAAATTGCGCTGGTGACCGGTTCCGGCCGCGGCATCGGGCGGGCGATTGCGCTGGCGCTGGCGAATGCCGGCGCCGAGGTGATCCTGAACAGCCGCACCCCGGCCGAACTCGACGCGGTGGCGGACGAGATCGCCGGGCGCGGCAGCCGGGCGCGGGTGCTGCCGTTTGATGTGACCGACAGCGCGGCGGTTCGCACCGCCATTGGCGGCCTCTCGCGCCTCGACATCCTGGTCAACAATGCCGGGGTGAACCGGCCTCAGGCGTTCCTCGAAGTCGACGAGGCGACGCTAGACCGCATGATTGCGCTCAACATCAAGGCTGCGTTCGTTGTCGCGCAGGAAGCGACGCGGCTGATGGCAGCCAATCGAGCCGGCGTTGTCGTCAATATGTCGTCACAGATGGGCCATGTGGGTTCGGAGCGGGATCGCACGGTCTATGTGATGACCAAGCACGCCATCGAAGGGCTGACCAAGGCCATGGCGGCCGAGTTGGCGCCGAGAGGCGTGCGCGTCGTATCGATCGCGCCGACATTCATCACGACGCCATTGACCGAACCGTTCTTCGCGAACCCCGAATTCCGCCAGTGGGTGGTCGACCGCATTCCCTTGGGCCGCATCGGCACGGTCGAGGAGGTGGCGAACGCAGTCGTGTTCCTCGCCTCCCCCGCGGCCAGTCTTGTGACCGGGTCGTCGCTGCTGGTCGATGGCGGCTGGACGGCTTGGTGACCCGATGAAGCGGCGCGAGCTCCTATCGTTGCTGGGCGCGGCTTCCGTCGCGCGCCCATTGGTAGCGTCAGCGCAGCAACAGTCGTTTCCTGTAATTGGCTTT
>VAZR01000005.1 GCA_005888515.1 Alphaproteobacteria bacterium
TGCACCGAGGTGATCGAGCCCTTTTTCGTGGTCGTGATACGCTCCTGCAAGGCGCCCATATCGGTCGCCAGCGTCGGCTGATAACCGACCGCCGATGGGATGCGGCCCAACAGCGCCGACACCTCGGAGCCCGCCTGCGTGAAGCGGAAGATGTTATCGACGAAGAACAGCACGTCCTGGCCTTCCTCGTCGCGGAAATATTCGGCCAGGGTCAACCCGCTGAGACCGACCCGGGCACGCGCGCCCGGCGGCTCGTTCATCTGGCCATAGACCAGGGCGGCCTTCGAGCCCTCGCCATTCATGTTGATGACCCCGGACTCGATCATCTCGTGATAAAGGTCGTTGCCCTCGCGAGTGCGCTCGCCGACCCCGGCGAACACCGAATAGCCGCCATGCGCCTTGGCGATGTTGTTGATCAATTCCATGATGATGACGGTCTTGCCGACGCCGGCGCCGCCGAATAGCCCGACCTTGCCGCCCTTGGCGTAAGGCGCCAGCAGATCGACGACCTTGATGCCGGTCACCAGGATCTCGGCTTCCGTCGATTGGTCGACGAATTCCGGTGCAGGCTTGTGGATTGGCGAACGGTGGTTGGTCACCACCGGGCCACGCTCGTCCACCGGTTCGCCGATCACGTTGAGGATGCGGCCCAGCGTCTCGGGGCCCACCGGCATCATGATCGGACCGCCGGTATCGAGGACTTCGCCGCCGCGCACCAAGCCGTCGGTCGTGTCCATTGCGATCGTGCGCACCGTGTTCTCGCCGAGATGCTGCGCCACTTCGAGGACGAGGGTGCGGCCGGCATTGTCGACATGCAGCGCGTTGAGGATCGACGGCAATTCGCCGTCGAAATGGACATCGACGACGGCGCCGATGACCTGAGTAATCTTGCCGACAATGTTCGTACCGATGCTCTGGGCCATATCCGATAATCCCTGGTGTTACAGCGCCTCGGCGCCGGAGATGATCTCGATCAGCTCCTTGGTAATGACGGCCTGGCGCGTTCGGTTGTAGTTCATCGTCAGCCGGTCGATCATATCGCCGGCGTTGCGGGTCGCATTGTCCATTGCCGTCATGCGGGCGCCCTGCTCGCTGGCGGCGTTCTCCAGCAGCGCCGTATAGATCTGCACCGCGAGATTGTTGGGCAGCAGTTCGGCGAGGATTTCCTCTTCGGACGGTTCGAACTCATAAACCGCGCCGGCGGTTTCGGAGTCCGGCTCCTCGCCAAAAGCGGCGGGTGCCGCGAACGGGATCAGCTGCTGCGCCGTGACGATTTGGGTGATCGCCGAGCGGAAGCGGTTGAAGATGATGGTGCAGACATCGAACTCGCCGGCTTCGAACAGCGTCAGCACCCGGCCCGAGATGTCGCGCGCTTCCTCGAACGATACGCGGCGGCGGCCGATATCGGTCAGGCTGTCGTGTATCAGCCGCGCGTAGTCGCGGCGCAGGCTGTCACGCCCCTTGCGGCCGATCGTCAGGATCTTGACGGTTTTGCCGGCATTGTCGAGCTCGCGGATGCGGCGCCGCGCCTCGCGCAGGATCGTGGCATTGAAGCCGCCGGCGAGGCCGCGGTCAGAGGTCGCGACGACCACCAGATGCACATCATCCTTGCCGGTGCCCGCCAGCAATGGCGGCGCGCCGGGCAGCCCCGCCATGCGCCCGGCGACCGAGCGCAGCACCTGCTCCATGCGCTGCGCGTAAGGGCGCGCCGCTTCGGCCTGCTCCTGTGCGCGGCGCAGGCGGGAGGCGGCGACCATTTTCATCGCCGAGGTGATCTTCTGGGTCGAACGGACGCTGCGGATACGGTTCCGCAGATCCTTCAGGCTGGGCATGTCGTTCTACCGCCGCCGAGCCTAGGCAAACGTCCGGGCGAACTCGTCGAGCGAGGTGGCGAGCCCCTTCTCGGTGTCTTCGGTGATCTCGCCTTTGGTACGGATCGACTCGAGCAATTCGGGTTTTTTGGCGCGCAACTCGCTGAGCATCATCTGCTCGAAGCGGGTGACGTCTGGCACATTGATCCGATCGAGATAGCCGCGCGTACCGGCAAAGATCGACACGACCTGCTCCTCGACCGGTACCGGCGAGAATTGCGGCTGCTTCAACAGCTCGGTCAATCGCGCGCCGCGCGCCAGCAGCCGTTGCGTCGAGGCGTCGAGATCGGAGGCGAATTGCGAGAACGCCGCCATTTCGCGGTACTGCGCCAGTTCCAGCTTGATGCGTCCGGCGACCTGCTTCATCGCCTTGATCTGCGCCGCCGAGCCGACGCGGCTGACCGACAGCCCGACATTGATGGCCGGACGAATGCCGCGATAGAACAGCTCGGTTTCGAGGAAGATCTGCCCGTCGGTGATCGAGATCACATTGGTCGGGATGTAGGCCGAGACGTCGCCGGCCTGCGTCTCGATGACCGGCAGCGCGGTCAGCGAGCCCGAGCCGTGCTCCTCGTTCATTTTGGCGGCGCGCTCCAACAGCCGCGAATGCAGATAGAAGACGTCGCCCGGATAGGCCTCGCGGCCGGGCGGCCGCCGCAGCAACAGCGACATCTGGCGGTACGCCACGGCGTGCTTCGACAGATCGTCGTAGATCATCACTGCGTGCATGCCGTTGTCGCGGAAGAACTCGCCCATCGCGCAGCCGGAGTAGGGCGCGAGGAACTGCAACGGCGCCGGCTCGGACGCGGTGGCGGCTACGACGATCGAATATTCGAGGGCGCCGTAATCCTCCAAGGTCTTGACGATTTGAGCGACAGTGCTGCGCTTTTGGCCCACGGCGACATAGACGCAGTAGAGTTTCTTCGATTCGTCGGTGCCGGCGTTGATCTGCCGCTGGTTTAGGATCGCATCGATCGCGAGCGCGGTCTTGCCGGTCTGCCGGTCGCCGATGATCAGCTCGCGCTGGCCGCGGCCGATCGGCACCAGTGAATCGATGGCTTTGAGCCCGGTTTGCACCGGCTCGTGCACCGAGCGCCGCGGCACGATGCCAGGCGCCTTGACCTCGACCCGGGTGCGGTTGACATCGACGAGCGGCCCCTTGCCGTCGATCGGGTTCCCGAGCGCGTCGACGACCCGGCCCAGCAACCCCTTGCCGACCGGCACGTCGACGATCGCGCCGGTGCGCTTGACCATGTCGCCTTCGCGGATGCCGCTGTCATCGCCGAAGATCACGACGCCGACATTGTCGGCTTCGAGGTTGAGGGCCATGCCCTTCATGCCGTTCGGGAACTCGACCATCTCGCCGGCCTGGACCGTATCGAGCCCGTAGACGCGGGCGATGCCGTCGCCGACCGACAAGACCTGGCCGACCTCGGCGACATCGGCCTCATTGCCGAAATTGGCGATCTGCTGCTTCAGGATCGCGGAGATTTCCGCGGCGCGAATTTCCATCTCAGTTCCTCTACCCGACGCCTTTCATTGCCAGCTGCAGGCGCCGCAACCGGCTCTTCAGCGAGCCATCGATCATGCGCGAACCGACCTTGACGATCATCCCGCCCAACAGGCTTGGATCGACGCGCAGATCGGCGGTAACGCGTCGCCCGAGCGCGCGGCGCAATTGCTCGCCGAGGGCGTTCTGCTGTGTCTCGTTCAGCGGCTGCGCGGTGGTCACTTCGGCGGTTACCTCGCCGCGCCGCTCGGCGAGTTGATTGAGATAGGCCTCGATCATCGCCGGCACCGCGAACAGCCGCCGATTACCGGCGACCACCCCAAGGAAATCGCGGGTCAAATCCGACAATCCGGCGCGCTCGCTGAGCGCGGCGACCGCTTTCGCCTGATCCTCGCGCGACAACACCGGGCTGCGCAGCAGGCGCGCGAGGTCCTGGCTCTCGTGCAGCATCGTGCGCAATTCGCGCAGATCGCCGGCGACCGCGTCGAGCACGTGCCGCTCGTCGGCGAGCTCGAACAACGCTGCCGCATAACGTTCGGCCAGGCTGGCAACGCCCGTTGCTTCGGAAGCCAAAGGAAGACGATCCTCGATCAGTGCGCCGGGGAGCGACGGTCGTTGTCACATGGTACCGCGAAATTCCAACGGCTTAGCGACGCCGTCGCGTCTCGGTTTCAACAGTCATCCGCTGGTTTTTCGCCTGTCAGCATCGACATGGGGGCGCGCAACTGCGTCCATGATGGCCGGACTGAAATCACCGACGATGAACCGCCAAGATCGCCAGATGAGAACCGCGATCAAGAGAAATCCGAGCCCAAACGAGATGCGAGCCCCTAGACTTGGCATCGGCCCAAAGCCGCAAAACGCCAGGATCGCAAAGAGCAAGGCGACGGCCGTGCACAATATTCTGCAAAACATCGTGCCCCTCCCTGAGACGATAGGGCCCCTCTTATCCTCGGCGACGATTTGGCTGTGGTCGCTCGACGAGTCGGTGGAACGTACGACACTACCACCAATCTGCCAGCTGTTACATTCAAACTGAGACACGGCGCTGAGCGGCTACAAAAAACTGTAGGGGTCGATGTCGGCCTGCACCCGGACGGACCCCGTCACGCGGACGCGGCCGAGCCAGTCGCGCAGCGCCGCCTGAAGGTTGGTGCCGCGGTCGGCCTTGACCAGAAACCGCCGCCGGTGCCGCCCGCGCAGGATTGCGAGCGGCGCCGGGGCCGGACCGAGCACCGCAATGCCCGGCAGTTGCGGCGCGGCGCGCGCCAGGGCACGTGCCGAGAAATCGGCCGCCTCGGCATCGGCCGCGCTGACGATCAGCGCCGCGAGCCGGCCAAACGGCGGCAATCCGGCGGCTCGCCTCGCCTCCGCCTCCGCGGCGAGAAACCGGTCGCGGTCGCCGGCAGCGAGCGCCCGCATGACCGCCTGCTCGGGCATATAGGTCTGGATCAGCACCCGGCCGGGCCGCTCGGCTCGCCCGGCCCGTCCGGCCACCTGCTGCAACAATTGATAAGTCCGCTCGGTAGCCCGCAGATCGCCGCCGACGAGGCCGAGATCGGCATCGACCACCCCGACCAAGGTCAGCATCGGAAAATGATGGCCCTTCGCGACGATCTGGGTCCCGATCAGCACGTCATATCGATGCGCAACCATGCCCTCGGCCAGTTCGGCCGCGGCCCGCGGCCCGAGCAACAGGTCGCTGACCATCAATGCGACGCGCGCCTGCGGAAACCGCGCGGCGACCTCTTCCTGCAGACGCTCGACCCCCGGCCCGCACGGCACCAGCGTCCCGGCCGTCATGCATTCCGGGCACAGCGCCGGCACCGCTGCGGCATAGCCGCAGTGGTGGCAGATCAGCCGCGCTGTGAACCGGTGTTCGACGAGCCAGGCGGTGCAGTTCGGGCATTGAAACCGGTGGCCGCAGGCGCGGCACAGGGTCAACGGCGCGTAGCCGCGGCGGTTCAGGAATAAGAGCGCCTGCTCGCCCGCTGCCAGCGTCTCGCCGAGCGCCGCGACCAAGGGCGGCGACAGAAACCGGGCCGCCTCGATCCGCTCGCGCCGCATATCGACGAGATCGATCTTCGGCAGGCTCGCCTCGGCATGCCGGCGCGGCAGATGCACGCGCTGGTAACGATTGCGCGAGACGTTGACCACGGTTTCGAGCGACGGCGTCGCCGACACCAGGACGATCGGGATCTCGGCGATCGAGGCGCGCAGCACCGCCATGTCGCGCGCCTGGTAGCAGACACCGTCCTCCTGCTTGTAGGAGGCATCGTGCTCCTCATCGACGATGATCAGCCCGAGCTCGGCGAACGGCAGGAACAATGCCGAGCGCGCCCCGACGACAATCCGCGCCCGTCCCTCGGCGACTGCGCGCCAGGTGTCGCGGCGCGCGCTGTGCGACACGTCGGAATGCCATTCGGCCGGAGCCGCGCCGAACCGCCGCCGGAAGCGGTCGAGCCACTGCGCGCCGAGTGCGATCTCGGGCAGCAGCACCAGCACCTGCCGGCCGGCAGCCAGCGCTGCGGCGATCGCCGCGAAATACGTCTCGGTCTTGCCCGAGCCGGTCACGCCGTCGAGCACGGTCACGGAAAATCCGCCCTCACGCACCCGCTCGACCAGACGCTGCGCCGCGGCCGCCTGGTCGGCCGACAAGGCGGGACCGTCGGACCGCCAATCCGGGATCGGCTCCGGGGCAGGCTCGCCCGATACAAACTCCTCGCTAATGTGGCCCGCCGCGATCAGGCCACGCACCACCCCGGCGCCGCAGCCGGCGCGGCGCGCCAGCTCGGCTGCCGAGCACGCGCCCTCGTCTCGCAGCGCTTGCAGCACGCGCCGCCGCGCCGCCGTCAGTTTCGGGTCGGCTGCCGCGTCGTCGAGTACAGCCAGTCCGGCAGCGGTCATGGCGCACACCCGGCGCGGCGGCCGCGGCAACAGCGCCTCCTCGACGCTCATCGCCATGCGCAACACCATGCCGGGCGGCGTCAGCGTGTAGGCGGCGACCCGCTCGACAAACCGCCGCATCTCCGGCCGCAATGGCGGCGTCGGCAGTATGTCGATGACCGGTTTGAGCCGTTCGGGCGGCAGCTCGCCGCCGCCTTCTTCCCACACCACCCCGATCAGCCGCCGCGATCCCAGCCCGACCCGCGCAAAGCTGCCGGGCTTGGGTGGAGTCGCGCCGTCGGGCGGCAGGTAGTCGAGTGCTTCCGGCAAGGGCAACGGCAGCATCACCCGCACGCGCGTCGGAGGAGGTCGCTCGACCTCCACCCCGGCGCTGTTGGCAGGCAACTCGGCCATCGCTACACTCGTTTGCGAAACTGTGTGCCGAGGCCGCGTTGTTCGCGGATGCTCGGCGCCCTGGAAGGGGTTGCTAGGTGCTTGGGGATGATGTTGGTGCTGCCCGCCATTACCGGCCATTGCCGTCCGCTGCCCGGCAGGGCGAGGTAGCGCGCTGATGGTCGACCGCCCGCGCGACAAGCCAAAGGTCGAGCGCGACGCAGCGTTGGCGCCGGTCCTGCCGCAAGAGATCAGCGGCCGCGACATCCTCGCGTATCTGAAACAGCATCCCGATTTTCTCGAGCGTCATCCCGAGGCGCTGCGCCTGCTGCGCGCGCCATCGCGCGAGGTTGGCGAAGGGGTGTTCGATTTCCAGCATTTCATGATCGAACGGCTGCGCGGCGAGCTGGCGCGCGTCAACCTGGAGCACCGCACCCTGATTGCCGCGAGTCGCGGCAATCTGGCAAGCCAGGGCCGGGTGCACAAGGCGGCATTGGCGATTCTCGCGGCGCCGAGTTTCGAGCAGCTATTGCAGATCGTGACAACCGACCTCGCCGTCCTGCTCGATGTCGATATCGTCACCCTCGGGGTCGAAAGCTCGGCGTCGCCAGCCCGGCTGATGCCGCATGGCATTCACCTGCTGAAGGCCGGCACCGTCGATGCCTTGCTCGGCGCCGAGCGCGCCGTGCTGGTGCAAGCCGATCTGCCGGGAGATGCGGCGTTGTTCGGCGGGGCCGCCGGTCTCGTCCGCTCGCAGGCCCTGCTGCGCGTGTCGATCGGCCGGAGCGCACCGATCGGGCTGTTATGCATCGGCGCGCGGCGGGTCGGGCGCTTCAACCCCGGGCTCGGCACCGAGTTGCTGAGCTTTCTGGCGCGGGTGCTCGGCATCACGATCGCACAATGGCTCAGCCCCGGAAGGTGACGAGCCGCAACGGACCGCCGGCGTCCCGCCGGCATGCCGGCCAGAGGCCGGCGCTCCAACAAACATCGTTTCCCGCATTGCCAGAGCCCCTGCCGCTGGCGCGGTTTTCCGCCGCCGAGGATCTGCGCGCCGCGATCGGATTGTGGATGGCATGGCTCGCCGGCGAGCGCCGCGCCTCACCGCATACCGTTGCTGCCTACGGCCGGGATCTCGCGTTTTTCCTCGATTTTCTGACCGAGCATCTCGGAGAACTTCCAAGCCTCGCGACATTTGCGCGACTGCTGCCCGCTGACTATCGGGCCTTCTTGGCGCACCGCGCGGCCGAGGTCGAGCGTGCTTCTATCGCACGCGGCCTGTCGGTGGTGCGGACCTTCATCCGCTTTCTCGATCGCCGCGGCTTTGCATCGAGCCCGGCATTGGCCGTGCTGCGCGCGCCGAAACTGCCGAAGAGCGTACCGAAGCCGCTCTCGGTCG
>VAZR01000006.1 GCA_005888515.1 Alphaproteobacteria bacterium
TACATGTTGGTGCCGTTGCTCCTGGCAGGCCGTCCGCCATACGGTGTGGCGTTAGGTCGGCGCCCGAAGAAATGTCGGGCGCGTAGGAGATGGCGTCAAGGCCGCCGCCTAACGCCGACCTCCCGGCGCCAGCATGCCCAACAGCTTCTCGTCGGGGCGGCGCGAGCCGTCGGGGCTGATCGTCTGGATGCAGACATGGTCGGCGCCGGCTTCCCAATGCTCCTGGATGCGCTTGCGGATCGCCGCCTCGTCGCCCCAGGCGACGTTGGCATCGATAAACCGGTCGGAACCGCCGTTGGCGAGGTCGTCGGCAAAGCCGAGCCGACGCCAATTGTTGGCGTAATTATCGAGCTGCATGTAAGGCGCCAGCGCCTGGCGGGCGGCGGAGCGCGCCTTGGCGGGATCGGTCTCCAACAGCACCCAGACTTCCGGACAGAGCAGCTTGCCCGCGCCGAGGATGCGGCGTGCATCGGCGGTATGCTCGGGCGGGACGTTATAGGGATGCGCGCCATCGGCGAGCTCGCCGGATAGCGCCATCATGCGAGGCCCGAGCGCGGCAAGGATCGTCAACGGTTTCTCCGGCGGGTCCGGAGCGAGATAGGGCGCCAGCTGCATCTCCCGCAGATAGGACCGCATCGTGGCTACCGGTTTGCCGTAGGTGTGGCCGCGCAGCCCCGTCACGGTCGGCGCGTGCGAGACGCCGATCCCCAGCAGAAAGCGGCCGCCCGATTGCTCGTTGAGGCCGCGCTGCCCGTTCGCCATCGCCATCGGATCGCGGGCATAGATATTGGCGATGCCCGGCGCGATGATCAGCTCGCTCGTGTTCGCGAGCAGCCAGGCCGAGTGCGCCAGGACATTGCGGCCGCGGCTTTCCGGGAGCCATAGCGCCGAATAGCCCCAGCCTTCGACCCGTTGCGCGAAAGCGGCGCCCTCGGCCGCTGTCATTGCGTCCATCGGCGCCCACACGCCGAGTTTGCCGAGCTGCATCGCACACTCCCGCGATAGCTTTTGTTTAACCACGTATTTTAGCGCTCGCGATCAGCCGCGCTGCAAGAGGCGCCTGCGCAACGAGCCGCGCCGCTCGACGACGGCGCGGGCACGTCGTTACAGATCGTTAGCGACGGTCGTGAACACGCTCGACAGATTGGTGCCGACAGTCCCCATGATGGTCACGGCGGCGACCGCGATCAGGGCGGCAATCAAACCATACTCGATGGCGGTGGCGCCGCTATCGTCACGCAGCAGACGTTTCAAGAAAATCATTTCCGCTCTCCTGGGCCGAGTTGACGCGGCACAGGAAACCCCACCGCACTTAATCGCCGGTTAAATCAGCCGAAAACAGTTCCGAAAACGATCAATAAAAGAACCGATTTTTAGCCATATCCGTCAGACCCGTGGATGATGCCCAGAGATTCCGCGGGTTGCGCCGGCCACTCCGGCGGATGACCCGCCGCGGCAATCCGCCCTTGTTCGCCGCGATGAGGGCGCGATATCAACAAGGCTCGATGCCAATCCTCTTCCTCATCGTCTTTGTCGACCTCGTCGGGTTCGGCCTGATCATCCCGCTGCTGCCGTTTTATGCCGAGCGCTTTGGCGCCTCGCCGCAGCTGGTCACGGCGCTGCTCGCGGTCTTCTCGCTGATGGCGATGATCTCGGCGCCGCTCTGGGGGCGGCTCAGCGACCGGATCGGCCGGCGGCCGGTGCTGATGGCGAGCATGGCGGCGGCTGCCCTTGCCTATCTATGGCTCGGCCTGGCCAGCGAATTGTGGATGCTGTTCGCGGCGCGCGCGTTTGCCGGGATCTGCGCCGGGAATATCGCGGCGGCGCAGGCCTATATCGCGGATGTGACGCCGCCGGAGAAGCGCGCCCGCGGCATGGGAATGATCGGCGCCGCGTTCGGGCTCGGCTTTATCATCGGCCCGGCGCTTGGCGGGCTCGTTGCGGGCAACGAGCTGGCGACCGCCGACCTCGTAAGCCCGGGGGTGATCGCGGCCGGTTTGTCGGCGGCGGCGTTTCTCGGCGTCATCCTGCTGCTGCCCGAGAGTCTGCCAACAGCGGTTCGGCGGCGGCCGGGGCGCGGCCGGATCGCGGCGCTGTCCAGCGCCTTCCGCCGGCCGCTGCTGGCCCGGCTGCTGGTGGTATTCTTTCTGGTGATCCTTGCCTTCGCCGGGATGGAGAGCACTTTCGCACTGTGGGCGATGCGTCAATATGGTTGGGGTCCGGCCCAGATCGGCTATGTCTTCACCTATGTCGGGCTGCTGTCGGCGGTCATGCAGGGCGGGCTGATCGGTCCGCTGACCCGGCGTTTCGGCGAAGAATGGCTGATGCAGAGCGGGTTCGCGCTGATCGCGCTGGGCCTGCTGCTGCTGCCCTTTGCCGGCACGCTGCCGCCGCTGATCACGGCGGTGACGGGATTGGCGGTGGGCATGGGCCTGATGCAGCCCTCACTGAACAGCCTGATCTCGCGCCGCGCCGGCGCCGAAGAGCAGGGCGAGGTATTAGGCGTCACGCAATCGGTCGGCAGCCTGTCGCGGGTTCTCGGGCCGATCATCGCCGGCGCATTGTTCGAGGCGTTCGGCCGCAACAGTCCGTTTCTGTGGGGCGCGCTGCTGGTCGGCGGCGCGCTGCTGCTGAGCTGGCGATTGCCGCGCGGCGCCGCGGCCGCGGTGATGCCGCAGCCGGGGCAGCCGCAGGTCTCCGCCGAAGCGCCGCGGGCGGGACCGGCCGAATGAGCGCTGCGAGATGAGACGGGCCCCATGAGTCCGCACGGTCCTCGCATGGTCGGCCGGTCCTCGATCAGCGGCCTGCCCGAACCGCGGGAAAAGCTCGTCGAGGGGTTGCGGGCGCTGAGGGGGCTTGGTCCCTATCTGTGGCCGCGCGATTCGATCGAGCTGCGGGTGCGGGTCGTGCTCGCCCTGGCGCTGTTGATCGCCGGCAAGCTCGTCAACATCACGGTGCCGCTCTTCTATAAAGAGGCGGTCGATGCGCTGTCCGGGACCGGTACAGCTGCGGCCGCGATCGCGGTGCCGGTTGGGGTGATCCTCGCCTACGGTCTGGCGCGGGTTCTGTCGCAGGGCTTCAACGAGCTGCGCAACGGGGTTTTCGCCAAGGTCGCGCAGCGCGCGGTGCGGCGCATCGCGCTGTCGGCGTTCCGTCATATCCATTCGCTGTCGCTGCGCTTTCATCTGGAACGGCGCACCGGCGGGCTGGCGCGCGCCGTCGAGCGCGGCATCGCCGGGATCGAGTTCCTGCTGTCCTTCATGCTGTTCAACGTGATCCCGACGCTGTTCGAGATCGTCATCGTCAGCGCGATCCTGTGGCGGCTCTATAATTGGACCTTCGCCGCCGTGACGCTGGCGACGATCGTCACCTATATCGCTTTTACTTTTATCGTGACCGATTGGCGGGTGCGCTTCCGCCGCGAGATGAACGAGCGCAACAGCGAGGCCAACACCAAATCGGTCGACAGCCTACTGAACTACGAGACGGTCAAGTATTTCGCCAACGAGGAGCACGAGGCGCAGCGCTACGACCGGGCGCTGCACGCCTATGAGCGCGCCGCGGTCAAGAGCGAGACGACGCTGGCGCTGTTGAATGTCGGCCAGGGCGCGATCATCGCGAGCGGGCTGATCGGCATCATGCTGCTGGCCGGGCACGGGGTCGCGGCCGGGCAGATGACGGTCGGCGATTTCGTGCTGGTCAACACCTACCTGATCCAGCTTTACACGCCGCTCAACTTCCTCGGCATGGTCTACCGCAACATCAAGCAGTCGCTGACCGATCTCGAGCAGATGATGGCGCTGATCAAGATCAAGCCCGAGATCGAGGACCGGCGCGGCGCGCCGAGCCTGGCGGTGAAACGCGGCGCGGTGGTCTTCCGCCATGTCGATTTCCGCTACGATCCGCGGCGCGAGATCCTGCGGGATGTCGATTTCGCCGTGCCGCCCGGCGGCAGCGTCGCGATCGTCGGGCCGAGCGGCGCCGGCAAATCGACGATCGCCCGGTTGTTGTTCCGCTTCTATGACGTCACCGACGGCGCGATCGAGATCGACGGAGAGGACATCCGCGACGTCACGCAGGACAGTTTGCGCCGCGCGATCGGTGTCGTGCCGCAGGACACGGTGCTGTTCAACGACACGATCTACTACAACATCGCCTATGGCCGGCCGGGCGCCAGCCGCGGCGAGATCGAGGAGGCCGCCCGGCTCGCCCATATCCACGATTTCATCGCGGCCTTACCGGACGGCTATCAGACGATGGTCGGCGAGCGCGGCCTCAAACTCTCGGGCGGCGAGAAGCAGCGGGTCGCGATCGCGCGGGTCATCCTGAAGGCGCCGAAGATCCTGATCTTCGACGAGGCGACCTCGGCGCTCGATACCAAGACCGAGCGCGAGATCCAGGCGAGCCTCGCCGAGGTCGCGGCCGGGCACACGACGCTCGCCATCGCGCACCGCCTGTCGACGGTTGTCGATGCCGACCAGATCCTGGTGCTCGAAGCCGGCCGCATCGTCGAGCGCGGCAATCATCGCGATCTGCTGCTCCGCGGCGGCGTCTATGCCGCGATGTGGGCGCGCCAGCAGGAGGCGGCCCGTCTGGAACTTGAGGGCGGCGAGGCGGCGCTTGCCGCGAAATAGCCGGTTACCGTAGGGGTTCAGACGGTCATTCCGGGCGCGCGAAGCCGCGAGCCCGGAATCCATATCTTCGGCCGATCCCGGAATGACAGTGAGACGGCGTGATCTGGGCATTCCCGCTGTTCCGAGGTCAAAAACATGTGTGGGTTGGCAACACGCTGTGATTGCTAGCTTTTCGGGCGAAAAACGGCGGAAATAACAGCGCGATAACAGCGGCGGAACAGCGGGGTAACAGCAAATATCAGAGCGAAAATTGCTACATGCAACGCTCGAACCGCAACAGCATGCGCCCGCCCTCTTGCGCAGGAGCCGGCAAGCTCCAATATAGCGTGTTACGCAGTGGTGGGCCTACGCAACCTTCAATCCGGATTGCTGACCCTGCCTACCTTGTACCATATTAATCCGGATTTGTCAAGCGCGAAATTGCTAAAAGGGAAGCACCGGCCATCGGCCGCTTAGCGTTCTTGCTGTTTTCGCTGATTGAATTCGGGGCCCGCGGGGTTCGGCCGGGTCTGCTATACGATCGATCTATGGACCAGCACATTGTCGGCGGGTGCGAGGCGGCGTTTACCGCCAACTGACGGGCTGGAGCAATACCATGCGCCCTTCGAGACGCGCGCTTTGGGCGCTCCTCAGGGTGAGGACCTTATCTTGATGCCATCAAAAGCTCCTCCTCATCCTGAGGTGCCTCGCGAAGCGAGGCCTCGAAGGATGCAGGGAGGGCCTGCTGCCGCGTCGGCGGTTGACGAGCTCGCGGCGGCGTTGCGGGGCGGCAGCCGGCCGGCCTTGGCGCGCGCCGTTACGCTGGTCGAATCGACCCGCCCCGATCATCGCGCGGAAGCCGAGCGGCTGATCGAGAAGGTCCTGCCGTTTACCGGTGGCGCCACTCGGATCGGCATCACCGGCCCGCCCGGCGCCGGTAAATCGACCTTTATCGAGCGCTTCGGGCTCGACGGCATCGGCCGCGGGCATCGCATCGCGGTGCTGGTGGTCGACCCCGGATCGAAGCGCGGCGGCGGCGCCATCCTCGGGGACAAGACCCGCATGACCGAGCTGGCCCGGGCGCCGGCGGCGTTTATCCGGCCGTCCTCGGCGGGGGCGCAAGCGGGCGGGGTGGCGCGCCGCACCCGCGAGGCCATCCTTGTCTGCGCCGCCGCCGGCGACGAGTTGCAGGGGATCAAGCGCGGCATCATCGAATTGGCCGATCTGATCCTGGTCAACAAGGCGGATGGCGAGCTGCTCGATCATGCGATGCGCTCGGCCGCCGAATACGCCAATGCGGTGCATCTGATCCGCCCGGCGCACGCGGAATGGCAGGTCGCGGTGCGCGCCGTCTCGGCGCTGACCGGCGATGGCATTGACGCGGTGTGGGAGGATGTCGCGCGGTTCCGCGCCGCGCTCGAAGCGAGCGGCGCCTGGACGCGGCGGCGCGCTGAGCAGGCGCAGGCCGCGCTGTGGGCCGAGATCGGCGACGGCCTTCTCGACCGCTTCCGCGCCGCGCCGGCGATCGCCGAGCGGCTCGCGAAGATCGAGCGCGAGGTCGCCGCCGGCAAGCGCACCCCCGCCTCGGCCGCCCGTCATCTGCTCGCGGCGTTTCTCGGGGAGAAAACGCAGGAGCCGTAGGGCGGAATAGCGCAGCGCATTCCGCCAATTCACGGAACCCGCGTCGGCGGAATGCGCTTCGCTTTTCCGCCCTATAAGAGTGCTGGATCGCCGCTGTGCGTCCTTCGAGACGGCCGCTTCGCGGCCTCCTCAGGATGAGGAATTTGCTTTGACGCCATTTAGAGCCTCATCCTCATCCTGAGGAGCATCGCGGCGCAGCCGGGATGCGTCTCGAAGGACGCTAGGCGCTCAAACAGTTCGCCTATCGGCCAATCTCGGTAGCAATCGGCTATTCGTCAGGGTTTGGCGGAATGCGCTTCGCTTTTCCGCCCTACAAAACCGAGGCGCGGAAAGGGGTTGCGGGCGGGGGCGGAGGGACGGCACGATCCTACCAAAGCGGATGGCCCGCAACAGCGGATGGGAGGAAGCGATGCAGAACGGCAGGCATTGGGTCGGCAGCTGGGCGGCGGCGCCGGCTCCGGCGGAGGGTGTTGTCGGCTTCAACAATCACACGCTGCGGATGATGCCGCGCCTCTCGCTCGGCGGCGACACGCTGCGGGTGCGGATCTCGAACGCCTATGGCGCGCGACCGCTGGTCATCGGCGCAGCACGGATCGGCATCCGTGACACCTCCAGTCCCGGGGGGCCGGGGATCGTGCCGGGCTCGAACAAGAAGTTGACCTTCGGCGGCAATGACAGCGGGGTCATCGCGGCCGGCGCGCTGATCGTCAGCGACCCGGTGCAGCTCAACGCGCCGCCGCTCGCCGATCTCGCGGTCAGTATCTACCTGCCCGGCGAAGTGCTGGCGAATTTTGCGATCACCGGGCGCTATGCGCGGCAGACCAACTACATCTCGCCCGCCGGCAATTTCGCCGACGCGACGGTGATGCCGGTCGGCAATCTCACCGACCAGTGGTTTTTCGTCAGCGGCGTCGATGTCGTCGCACCCGATAATGCCGGCGGGGTCGTCGCGCTCGGCGACTCGCTAACCGACGGCAACATCTCGACGATCGACGCGTTCTGCCGCTGGCCCGACCAGCTGGCCCGCCGTCTCACCGAACGGCGCGGCCGGCCGATGGGTGTCATGAA
>VAZR01000409.1 GCA_005888515.1 Alphaproteobacteria bacterium
AGCGGTCCTGTTCCTCGCGCACGATCTGCTCGACCCGCTTCAAAACGCGCAGCCCCAGCGGCAGCCAGGAATATATCCCGGCGCTCGACTGGCGGATCATGCCGGCGCGCAGCATCAGCCGGTGCGAGACGATCTGCGCCTCGCTCGGGTTCTCCCGCAGCAGCGGCAGGAAATATTGGGATAGGCGCATGGCTCCTCGCCTGAGCAGCAGGCTCAATCTAGTAGCGGGGCTACAGCGAAAACACTAGCCGGCTCAAAAAACCGCGTGACCGCCTGCGGCATTTTGCGTACTATCGCGGCATAAGCAAAACGCACAGGCAGCTGGCCTGGCCCGAGTTTGGGGAGGTGCTGATCCGCCGGGATCCCGAGTTCCGGCGATAAGAATCGCAAGGATTCGCTGGCAGGGCTTTATGCCCTGCCTTCTTTTTGTGCAGAGATAGGCCTGCAGAGGGCGGCCGCTGGCCGCGTCCGTTCTATCAATTGTTTTACCGGCGGCTGGGATTATGGTGCGGCTCTGCACCGCCCAGCACGGGCGGCAATCAGTTCCGAGGCGAGACAGATGCAGCACGGCTGGCATTTTTTCATGAATCCGGGACCGACCAACATCCCGGATCGCATTCTGCGGGCGATGGACCGCGGCACGATTGATTTCACTGGGGCGCAGTTCCGTGCGATCTCCGAGGAATGCTTCGCCGGGCTGAAGCGCGTCTTCAAGACCGAGCAGACGATCCTCGCCTATGCCGCCTCGGGTCACGGCGCCTGGGAGGCGGCGCTGGTCAATTTGTTCTCGCCCGGCGATAAGGTACTGCTGGTCGAGAGCGGCTTCTTCTCGCTGAATTGGGGGCTGCGCGGCCAAGCCTTCGGGCTCGAGGTCGAGACCTTGCCCAACGACTGGCGCCGCGCCGCCGACCCGGCGAAACTCGAAGCCCGGTTGCGCGCCGATAGCCTCGTTCGATTTTCGCATGGACGAATGGGGCGTCGATGTCGTTGTCGCGGGCTCGCAAAAAGGCCTGATGCTGCCGACCGGCATGGCGTTTACCGGGGTCAGCGCCAAGGCGCTGGCCGCGACCGCGGCAGCAAAAATGCCGCGGGTCTATTGGGATTGGCGGCGGCTGATGGGGGAAGGATCGCAGGCCTATTGGAACGGCACCGCGCCGGTACACTTCTTCTATGGGTTGCAGGAAGCCTTGCGCATGCTCGAAGAGGAAGGGCTCGACAATGTCTTCGCCCGCCACTATCGCCTTGCAGAGGCGACTCGGCGCGCGGTGCGGGTGTGGCGCAGCAATAATGGGCCGGAGATCTTCGCGCTCGACCCTGCCGCCCAGTCCGATTCAATCACCGCGGTACTGGTGCCGGAGGGCTACGACGCCGACAAAATCAGGCAGGCCGCCCTCGACAAATTCAACGTGTCGCTCGGCGGCGGGCTCGATCGGCTCAGAGGCCGGGTGTTCCGCATCGGCCATATGGGCGATCTGAACGAGACGATGGTCCTCGGCGCAATCGCCGCGGTCGAGATGGCCCTCGAACTCGCCGGCGTGCCGCACGGCAGGGGCGCCGTCGAGGCGGCTATGGAATACCTCACCGGCGCGGCCTAACGGAGGAGGGTCGCTTGCGGCAGCAGTTCGGCGCCGCTATATACGGCCACGAATTTAAGGATGGTGCGATGAAAGAGGGCATTCACCCGGATTATCACGAGATCACGGTCATTATGACCGACGGGACGAGCTATCAGACCCGCTCGACCTACGGCAAGGAAGGCGACACGCTGCGCCTCGAAATCGACCCGAAATCGCACCCGGCCTGGACCGGCGGCCAGCATCGTCTGCTCGACACCGGCGGACAGCTCGCCCGCTTCAACCGCCGGTTCCAGAATTTCGGCCCGAAACAGAGCCAGTAGCCGCGGCGGTACTTCGCTTTCAGGAAAAGGGGGCGGCGGTTTGGCTGAGCACGCCGTGCTCGAGCTGGGCGCTGATCTGCTGCTGATCGATTTTGCGTGACAGGGTGAACGCGCGGGAGAAATGCCCGACGTTGTACTCAGTGTATAGCGGTTCGAACCCTTCGTACTTGCCGAAATCGATCCGTCCTTCGACCCGCAGCACGTCGTTTTCAAGATTGATTTCGATATCTTTCTTTTCGACGCCCGGGACCTCCATGACGACGGTCAGTGCGTCTTCGGTTTCGTAGATGTCGGTATTTGGCAGATAGTAGCGAGCCGGAACGGTCTTTTCTTCTTTCGAGACGAGTTCCTTTTTTCCTGCACTTCCAGTGACTGCGAACGTGCCATGTCAGCCTCCGTTCTTTTTATGCGGACCGGCGATTCAGCCGATCGCGATCGTCTTCGGTTTGTCGCGCTCGGCGCGCGGCAGGTACAAGGCGAGAATCCCGTCGCGACATTGCGCCTTGACGTTGTCGGCGTCGATCTCGACCGGGACGGTGATTGCGCGATCGAAGATGCCGGCGAGCCGTTCGCGGCGATGCAGGCTCGCGGT
>VAZR01000007.1 GCA_005888515.1 Alphaproteobacteria bacterium
TGTCGCTGTATCATATAGATTAAGATCAGAGACCATCACCGGCGAGCTGCGACGATGCCGCGAAATATCGAATGGGAAATACCGGCCGAGATCCAGCCCAAGCCGGAGGATTGCGCGTTTGACCTGGACCGCGCGCTCGGCGCCGTGCTGGGGCTGCACGCGACCGTCCCCGAGGACGCCTTCACCGCCGGGACGCTCGGCACCGAGCGCGCCGGCAGCGGCGTACTGATCCGCAAGGACGGGCTGGTGCTGACGATCGGCTATCTGATCACCGAGGCCGAGTCGCTATGGCTCACCTCCAGCGTCGGCGGCGCGGTGCCGGGGCATGTGCTGGGCTATGACCAGGAAACTGGTTTCGGCCTCGTGCAGGCACTCGGGCGACTGTCGGTGTCGCCGATCGAGCTCGGCAGCGAATTGCGCGTCGGCGCCGGCGATCGCGCGATCATCGCAGCCGAAGGCGGAAGGCGTCATGCGATCGCCGCCACGGTCGTCGCGCGCCAGGAGTTCGCCGGCCACTGGGAGTACCTGCTCGACCGCGCGATCTTCACCGCGCCGGCGCATCCGTTCTGGGGCGGCGCCGCGCTGATCGCCGGCGATGGCAGCCTGATCGGCATCGGGTCGTTGCACGTCCAGCACTCGAACGGCCGCGAGCTGCGGCGCGACGTCAACATGATCGTGCCGATCGATCTGCTGCCGCCGATTCTCGATGATCTGCTGACCTATGGCCGCCCCAACCGGCCGCCGCGCCCCTGGCTCGGGCTCTACGCCACCGAAGTCGATGATTCGATCGTCGTCGCCGGGCTGTCGGAGCGCGGTCCGGCAGGCAAGACCGGGTTGCGCCCCGGCGACCGCATCCTGGCGGTGCGCGACGAACCGGTGTCGAGCCTCGCCTCGTTCTGGCGCCGGGTGTGGGCGAGCGGTCCGGCCGGCAGCGAAGTGGTGCTGCAGGTGTCGCGCGACAACGACACGATGCGGGTGCGGATCCCCTCGACCGACCGCACGAGGATGCTCAAGGCGCCACGTTTGCACTGAGCGGCAAGCGAACCGCGCGCCGGGTCGAGCGTCAGCCTAAAGACAGCGGGCCTAAAGACAGCGGGGGGGGCCCAAACGCATCCGGGGCCGCACCCAGGAGAGCCCGGCCCGACCGGCTATCCCAGGGCTCGGGTCAGCCGTGGGCTGGCTCCCCAAGACAGCTGCCGCTTTATCGACCATCCCTAACCCAACGGTCAATCGGCTTATCCCTTTGGTTAGGTCGAAAGCCGGCTGATCAGGTTTGCGCCTGAACGCTGCGGCGTAGTCCCCAAACAGGGGCGAATTACGGCGCTCTCGCCAGCGCCGCACAGCCAAAAGGCATTTCCGAGACGCGCGGCCCGATCGCCGGTTCTCGCGGCGTCAGGTGCTTGGTTTCCTGGGTGAACCACCAATCGAGGTCGGCGCCGCAGCCATCGCCCGGCGGTGTCGGCCTCTGATCGTGGCACTCCGTGTCGGCGCGCGGGCAGGCGAGCCGGATATGGAAGTGATAATTGTGTCCCCACCACGGACGAATGCGTTCGAGCCAGGCGCGATCGGCACCGGCCTCGCGGCACAGCGCGCGCTTGATGCCGGGGTTCACGAAGATGCGCTCGACCTCGGGGGCGCGGGCAAAGGCTTCGAGCAAACGGCGGTGTTGCGGCTGCCAGACCCTCGCATCGATGTCGCGGCCGTCGGACCTGACGACATCGGTCGCGGACATGTTGTCGCGCTCCGCCGCACTGAGCCGGCCCGGGGGCATCGGGGTGAGCCAGATATCGGCATCGAGCCCGACCTGATGCGAGGCATGTCCGGTCAGCATCGGCCCGCCGCGCGGCTGCCCGATATCGCCAACCAGGAGACCCGACCACCCCGCCGTGGTCGGAAGGCCGGCGGCAAGCCGCTGCAGAAAACCGATCAACACCGGATGGCCCCAGGCACGATTGCGCGACGGCCGCATGACTTCCCAGGTCGGACCGTCGGGCGGCAGCTGCACGGCGCCGGCGACGCAGCCTTTGGTGTAGTCGCCGATCGCGTGCGCCGGCCCGGCCGCCGGCCTGACGGCGAGCCCGAACACGCGCTTGGCGGCGTCGGCCGGCAGCCGGGCGAGCATTGCCTGGCGACGCGCCATCTCCTGCGCCGCGTTGTCCTGGCCAAGAGCTGAAGTCGATAGCGCCGCCGCGCCCAGTGTGACTGCGACAAACAGCGAAACGAGCGCCGCGCGCATGTTCTTGGCTCCTCTTTACCGCGCGTCAACTACCTTGGCCGAGGATTGGCATGCGGCAGTCTGGCCACGCGGGTTTTTTCGAAATTAGGCAATATTTTCGGAAAAGTCGGACGGTTCAGTTTATCATCCACTCGGCCGGATGCGCCGTAACTAAGCATTGGGCGAAGAACCTTATTGATGCCATCTGCTGCGCCTCCCCGGTCCGCGCCAAAACGGATCCTGATCGTCGAAGACAATGAGCTGAACATGAAGCTCTTGAGCGACGTTCTGGAAGCCTACGGCTACGACATCGTCAAGACCGCAAGCGGCGCGGCAGTGCTCGAACTGGCGCGCGAGCATCGGCCACACCTGGTGTTGATGGATATTCAGCTGCCGGATGTCTCGGGGCTCGATGCGGTCCGCCAGCTCAAACAAGACCCGGAGACGCTAGCGATTCCGGTGATCGCGGTCACGGCCTTTGCAATGGCGGGTGACGAACGCAGGGCCCTCGACAGCGGCTGCGACGGCTATATCGCGAAACCGATCATGCTGCGCGAGTTTCTTGCGATGGTCGAAAAATTCACCAGTCGCGAATAGGCGAAAACCGCCCCGATTCGCGGTTTGCAGAATCTTGCACTCCCCGGTTCGGTCAAAAATCGGCGAATCGCCCGCCCCAAATGAGCGTATCAGGCGCGGCCTTCCCGCCGCGCTGCCGGCGGAGTAATTTCGGCCGCTGACCACGTCGTCCCGGTCGATCAGGGCCGCCATGAAACTATACGGCTATTTCCGCTCCTCCGCCGCCTTCCGCGTGCGCATCGCGCTGAACCTGAAAAAGCTCGATTATGAAAGCGCCTTCATCCATCTGCGGCGCGGCGATCAGCGTCAGCCGGGTTTTCGCGGCGTCAACCCGCAAGGTCTGGTGCCGGCGCTCGAGACCGATGGGACGGTGCTCCTGCAGTCATTGCCAATCATCGAGTATCTCGACGAGACACACCCGTCGCCGCCATTGCTGCCGAGCAATCCGCAAGACCGGGCCCGCGTGCGGGCGCTGGCGGCTGTCGTCGCCTGCGACATCCATCCGATCAATAATCTGCGCGTGCTGCGCTATTTGCACCGGCCGCTCGGCCATGACGAAACAGCGGTCGAGACCTGGTACAATCACTGGATCACGGAGGGGTTCGGCGCCTTGGAACAATTATTGGCCGGCGATGCGCGGACCGGCGCCTTCTGTCATGGCGACGCGCCGGGGCTCGCCGATATCGCCCTCGTGCCGCAAGTCTTCAACGCCTATCGATATCGCACCCTCGAGCTGACGCCCTATCCGACGATCCTCCGCATCTATCAGACCTGCTTGAAACTCGACGCCTTCGCGGCCGCGCATCCCGACCGCCAACCCGATCACGAAGCGTGATCTCTCTCCCCACCCGAAAATGACAATCGTCACTCTTCAGCGTGCTGTCTGGCTGGCGCTGGTGCTCGGCACCGGCGGGTGCGCCTCGCTGGCGGGCGATCCGCAGTCGGCCGATCTCGGCCTCGTCCACGATGCGATGCGGCAGGTCCAGACCAGTTATGTCGTGCCGGTCGAGCCGGACAAGATGGTCAGCGGCGCCCTGAAGGGCATGCTGAGCAAGCTCGATCCGCATTCCGACTACATGACCGAGAGCGAGTACCGCGAGCTGATGGCCACCACCAGCGGCCAGTTCGGGGGTATCGGCATCGAGGTTTCGGTCGAGGAAGGCGTGCCGCAGGTGGTCTCGGCGATCGAAGGGACCCCGGCGGCGGCGGCCGGCATCGAGCCCGGCGACCGCATCGTCAAGGCCGACGGGCAGGTGATCGTCGGGCTGGATATCGGCGAGGTCGTCCGCCGCCTGCGCGGTCCTCCGGGCAGCAGGGTGGTGCTGACCATCGCCCGGACCAATCGGCCGCAATTCGACGTGCCGATCACGCGGGCGATCATCCGGGTCGAATCGGTCAAATCGGCGCTGAAGCCGGGCCGCATCGGGTACGTCCGGATCAGCACATTCGACGAGACCACGCCGTCCGAAGTGCGCCGAGCGATCACGCGACTGCGTCACCAGGCAGGCGGCGGTTTCTCCGGTTTTGTACTCGATCTGCGAAACGATGCCGGCGGCCTGCTCGACGCCGCGATCGACGTCGCCAGCGAATTCCTCGATTCCGGCACGGTGGTGACGACCCGCGGGCGGGACGCC
>VAZR01000035.1 GCA_005888515.1 Alphaproteobacteria bacterium
ATCCGGGCGATGTGATCGTCAGCATCGACGGCCGTACGATCCAGCGTTTCGAGGACGTCCAGCAGCTGGTTCGCATGAACCCCGGCGTTGCGATGTCGATGGTGGTCAAACGTGACGGTCAGCCCGTCACGTTGCAGGTCACCCCGAGCCGGACCGAGATTACCGACCGCCTCGGCGATCGCCATGAGATCGGCCTGCTCGGCATCGGCCGCAGCGGCGTCGAGTATGTCAGGCGAAATCCCGCGAGCGCGGTGATACAGGCGGTTGGCGAGACCTGGAACCTGTCGACCGCGACGCTCGAAGCGATGTGGCAGATCATCATCGGCACGCGCGCCAGCGATGAGCTCGGCGGGCCGCTGCGGATCGCGCAGATGTCGGGCGAGGTCGCGCAGGGCGGCATCGTTCCGCTGCTGTGGTTCATGGCCGTGTTGTCGAGCAATCTCGGGCTAATCAACCTGTTCCCGGTGCCGGTGCTTGACGGGGGCCACCTGCTGTTCTATGCCGCTGAAGCGATTCGCGGAAGACCACTGGGTCAGCGGGCCCAGGAGTATGGGTTCCGCATCGGCTTGGCGTTGGTGCTGACGTTGATGGTGTTTGCCACCTGGAATGATCTTGTCCATCTCCGGATCGTGGAATTCGTAAAAGGTCTCGTCACCTAACGAGCGTTTCGGTGGCGGGGTAAATCACAAGCCTCGGGGGTGGGGGGTTTTGGTTTCCAAGCGGTTGACGATTTGCTGGGTCGCCGTGCTCGCCGCGATGCTCGTTTCGGCGGCGGGTTGGGTGTTTTCTGCCGCGGCGCAGACGCGGGGGGCGCAAACGCGGGCGGCATCGGCCGCGGCGGGTGGCACCATCGGCTCCATTCGGATCGAGGGCATTCAGCGCATCGAGCCCGAGACGGTGCGCTCCTATCTGCTGGTCCAGACCGGCGACCCCTGGGATGCCGAGCGCGTCGACCGCTCGTTGAAGGCGCTGTTCGCCACCGGGCTGTTCGCCGATGTCAAGCTGACCCGCGAAGGCAACGTGCTCGTCATTCGCGTGGTTGAAAATCCGATCATCAATCGCATCGCCTTTGAGGGTAATTCGAAGCTGTCGGATAAGGATCTCAACGCTGAGATCCAGCTGCGTCCGCGTGTCGTCTACACCCGCACCCGGGTACAGAACGACGTCAGGCGGATCCTCGAACTGTACCGCCGCCGTGGCCGCTTTGCCGCCACGGTCGAGCCCAAGATCATCCAGCTGTCGGAAAATCGCGTCGATCTGGTCTTCGAGATCAACGAGGGCCCGTCGACCGGGGTGCGTAGCATCAATTTTGTCGGCAATCGGGTGTTCAGCGACAGCACATTGCGCGGCACCATCGAGACAAAGGAAAGCCGGTGGTACCGCTTCCTGTCGACTGCGGACACCTACGATCCGGATCGGCTCACTTATGATCGCGAGTTGCTGCGCAAATTCTATCTGACCGAGGGGTACGCCGATTTCCGGGTGGTTTCCGGGGTCGCCGAGCTGACGCCGGATCGCGACGGGTTTGTGATCACGTTCACGATCGAAGAAGGCGAGCGCTACCGGTTCGGCAAGGTGGACGTCAATATCGGGCTGAAGGATCTGCCACGCGAGGCGGTGCTGCCATTACTGACGCTGCAATCGGGCGATTGGTACGATGCGCAGGAGCTCGAGCACTCGATCTCGGTGATCACCGACGTGCTGGGCAACCGCGGCTACGCCTTTGTCGAGGTCAAGCCGCAAGTCACCCGTAATCGAGAAGACCGCACCGTCGACGTCGTCTTCGATGTCCACGAAGGTCCGCAGGTTTATGTCGAGCGCATCGATATCAGCGGCAACGTGCGTACGCTCGACAAGGTGGTCCGCCGCGAATTCCGTCTCGTCGAAGGTGATGCCTTCAATACCAACAAGATGCAGCGCTCGAAGGACCGCATCAAGAATCTCGGGTTTTTCAAAAAGGTCGAAGTCAACAACACGCCCGGATCGGCGCCTGACCGCACGGTGATCACGACTGAAATCGAGGAACAGTCGACCGGCGAGCTATCGCTCGGTCTCGGTTTTTCGACGAGCGACGGCCCGCTCGCCGACGTCAATGTCCGCGAACGAAATTTCCTCGGCCGCGGTCAGGATGTTCGTATCGGTACGGTCGTTTCGTTTCGCTCGCAACAAGTCGATCTGAGCTTTACCGAGCCGTATTTCCTCGACAAGAACATCGCCGCGGGCATCGACATCTTCGAGGTCAAGACCAGCCCGACCGCTAATTTCTTTACCGGCGTCTCGCCGGTTTATCAGCAGTTCTCGTATGGCGGTGCATTGCGCACCGGCTATCAGATTACCGAGAACTTGCGGCAGACCTGGAAGTACACGGGCCGCTCGGACGACATCACCAACATTGAAAGCAATGCTTCTCTTTTCATCCAGTTGCAGGCAGGAACCCACCTGACCTCCTCGGTTGGTCAGGTTCTGCTCTACGACCGTCGCGACAATCGGCTGGAACCGACAGGCGGTTATTTCGCCTCGATCGGCAACGATTTCGCCGGCGTTGGCTTCGGTGTCCAATACATCCGAAACAAGGTCAGCGCCGGATACTACTACTCGTTATTCCCGGAATGGGTACTCGGATTCACCGCCGAAGCCGGCGATGTGTTCGGCTGGGGCGGTCAGCAGGTCCTGCTGCAGGACCGCTTCTTTGTCGGCGGCGACAACCTGCGAGGTTTCGCACCGGCCGGGATCGGGCCACGCGATATCGTCTCCAGCGATGCGCTCGGCGGCAATAAATACTATGTGGGTTCGCTGGCGCTCAGCGTTCCCCTCGGCCTGCCGAAGGAACTCGGGATCAGCGGCCGGGTCTTCACGGATTTCGGCACCTTATTTTCGAATGATCAAAAGAACCTCGTTCTAACGCCGGCCCAGCTTGCCGCGAATGGCGGCGTGCAACCGCTTATTCTTGATTCGGCGGCGATCCGGGCGAGCGCCGGCATCGGAATCTCCTGGAAATCACCGGTCGGCCCGATCCGGCTCGATTTGGCTTATCCGATAAAGAAGGAGACGTTCGATAAGACGCAGTTATTCCATGTCAGTTTTGGCACGAGGTTCTGATGTCGATTAAGCGCGCGGGGCTCGCCCCGCTGATGATGGTTTTATTATTTTTCCTGGCGGCGCTTGGTGGCGTTATTGGCGATCTGCACGCGCAGCAGACCCCGCCGGCCGCAGCTCCGGCACCGGGGCAGCCGCCATTGACGATCATGGTGGTCGACGTCCAGGCGCTCTTGCAGAATTCGAAGTCGGCAAAGATGGTTCGCCAGCAGATCGAGCAGAAACGCGCCGAATACGCCAAGGAGATCTCGCATCAGGAGGAAACGTTGCGGCAGGAGCGCGATGCACTGCAACGGCAGCAATCATCGTTGTCCGCCGACGCGCTGAACCAAAAGGGGCGCGAGTTTCAGCAGAAGGTCAACGATCTAGACCGCAACGTGCAGAGCAAGCGGCAGTCGCTGGAGCGTTCGAACGCCGAAGCGCTCGAGAAAATCCAAGAGGTGATGCTGAAGATCATCACCGACATCGCCAAGGACCGCAAATCCAACCTGGTGTTCCAGCGCAGCGAATTGGTGCTGTTCGATCAAAACTTCGACGTAACCGACGAAGTGTTGCAGAAACTCGATGAGCAGCTGCCGACCCTGACCGTTAATTTCGTCGCTCCGGCGCCGAGCACTCCGGCGAATGCGGCGCAACCGGCGCCGGCGTCTGCTCAGGCAGCTCCGAAGAAGAAGAAGTAGGGCGGGGTGCCCCGATCCGGCGCGGCATGACCGATCGTCGCTTTTTCGATTGCACCGGGCCTCATTCGCTCAACGAGCTTGCGGCGTTGAGCGGGGCGCGGTTGTGGAACGAGGCGGACGGTACGCGAACCTTCAGCGATGTCGCGCCGCTTGAGACCGCCGGCCCAGAGGATGTGACCTTCCTCGACAACCGCAAATACGTCGAGGCGTTTGTGCGTTCCCGCGCCGGCGGCGCCTTCATAGACGAGCGGTATGCGGACCGCGCTCCGGCGGGGATGGCGTTGCTCGTCACCGCCGAACCGTACAAGGCCTTTGCCCGCGTGGCACAGGTCTTCTATCCGGCGCCGCCGGTCATCCCGCGACGCAGCGCGTCGGCAATTATCGATCCGACCGCGATCGTGCCGGGGGATTGTGAGATCGGCGCAAACGTGGTCATCGAGGCGGGCGCGCGGCTCGGCGCGCGTTGTCAGATCGGGGTCAATACGGTGATCGGCCCGGCGGTCGAACTCGGCGAGGATTGCCGGATCGCCGCCAATGTGACCCTGAGTCATTGCGTGATCGGTGCGCGCGTCGTGCTTCACCCCGGAGTGCGGATCGGCCAGCCCGGCTTCGGCTTCGCTCCCGACGCGCAGGGCCCGATCAAGATCCCACAGCTAGGGCGCGTGGTGATCGGCGACGATGTCGACATCGGCGCCAACACGACGATCGATCGCGGCTCGGGACACGATACGGTGATCGGTCCCGGCACGATGATCGATAATCTGGTGC